>NZ_SWMA01000045.1:0-30969 GCF_005222685.1 Segeticoccus rhizosphaerae | reverse complement strand
CCCAAGTTTCCCGTGCCGGACAGGCACTTCCGTGCATTACAGGCCCGTGTCAACCCCCGAACCATGAAACGGCGAGGCTAGCCGGGGCCGGCGGCGCGCTTCATGCGCCCATGTCCACGGCATTGACCTTGACCGGCCGGAGCGTCACGACCACCCGCGTCTGGCCGGGGCCGTCCATCTCACGCAGGTCGGAGTGGTACTTCGCACCCACCCGATCGGCGAAGGTGTAGTCCGGGTCGGGGCTGAGCTCGGCGTCAGCGCGCATCTCGAGGTAGCGGTAGGGGTTGGCCACGTCCAGGACGAAGAAGGTGCAGGAGGGCTGGCGCTCCAGGTTCTTCGTCTTCTGCCGGGCCGTGTTCAGCGAGAGCCGCACCGTCTCGTCCTCGGCGAGAAACCACAGCGCGGACAACTGCGGTCGCCCGTCCGGCCCCACGGTCGCCAGGGTCGCCACCTCGGCGTCCAGCAGGTAGCGATGTGAATCGGGGATCGAGGTCATGTGCACTCCTTGGGGGCTCGAACGGCGCGTCCGACGGCGCCGGTCACCACTGCATTGTCCTCCACCGCCGGAGGTGCCGCTCACGCGTTCGAGCTCGCGGCACCGGAGCGCCCGTGCAGCACGCCGGCCAGGACGAGCACGAGGACACCGGCGAAGGGGACGACGAGGAGTCCCACCCGGAGCGAGGTGGCGTCGGCGACGAGACCGACGAGAGGCGGCGACAACAGGAAGCCGAGCCGCATGAGCCACGAGACGAGGGTCAGCCCGGTGCCGGGTCGCAACCCGGGCAGTTCATCGGCCTCGTGCATGGCGGCCGGCACCAGCGTGGCCACGCCGAGACCGGCCGCGGCGAAGCCGGCAATCGTGCCGGCGACCGTCGGCCACGCCAGCGCCAGGCCCATCCCCGCCGCCACGAGGGCCCCTCCCGTGCGGGCGACGGCGCGCTGGCCGAAGCGGTCCACCAGCCGGTCTCCCAGGACCCGTCCGACGAACTGCGCGGCCACCAGCGCGATGTACCCGGTCGCGGCGAGCGCGGCGGGCGCCTGCAGCGAGCCGTGGAGGTAGACCGCGGCCCAGGAGCTGCCGGCGTCCTCCACCAGGGTGCCGCCGATGGCGATCAGGACGAGAGCGGTCACGATGACGGCGATCCGGGGGCTCACCTTCGGGCGCAACCGGCTTCGGCTCCCACCGCCCTCGGCGGAGGGCTCCGCCGAGGAATCGGCGTCGTGGCGCGGCAGGCAGAACCGCAGCGCCACCAGCGCCACCCCCGAGAAGAGGGCTGCGGACACACCGAGGTGGACACCGATCGGGACGCCCAACGCGATCGCCCCAGCGGCCATCGCGCCGCCGAGGACCGCGCCGCCGGACCACACCGCGTGGAAGGAGTTGATGATCGAACGACCGTAGCGACGCTGGACCCGCAGGCCGTGCGCGTTCTGGGCAACGTCGGTGCAGGCGTCCGTGGCGCCACCGAGGAACAGCGCGACACCGAGCCACCAGACCGAGGGTGAGAGCCCCGCGACCAGGACGGCCAGACCGGTGAGGATGGTGCCGGTGACGGCAACCTGCGCCGAGCCGATTCGCCGGATCACCACTCCGGCGGCCAGCCCCGCCACGATCGCACCCGCCGGAAAGGCCGCCACGGCCAGGCCGTAGGTCGCGTTGTCCAGCCCCAGTGCCGCCTTGATCTGCGGATAGCGCGGCAGGAGGTTGGCGAACAGCGCGCCGTTGGTCAGAAACAGGGCCGCGACCGCGACCCGCGCCCGCCGGTCACCGGGGTCGGCGGCCGCCCGGGAACGTGCCTCCACCGCCATGCCTCACCTTCCTGTCATCGCCCGGCTTCCTTGCGGGGGCTGCCCGGGGGCTGCGGGTCGGTTCGGTGACCACACGTCATACCAACGCCAACAGGACCACCGCCCGATCGGGAGGTGGCCCTGACTGGTGGACCTCCGTAGAGAGTTTGAGAACCCCTGCCCACACCTGAAAACCTTGTCTTTGCGCAGGTCACGGGGCTTCTACAACCAGGACCAGCGCTCCTCCGAGCCTACCGTTTCCGATTCCAGGGGTCGAGTAGTGCGATCACTTGGGATGGCTCAAACCCTGCTGCGCCCCGAGCAGGTCGACGATCTGGTGGCGCAGTACCGCAGGGGCGCGACGCTCGTGGAGCTGGCATCCGTGTTCGGAGTGAACCGCCGCACGGTCGCCACCCACCTCACCCGGCGAGAGGTGACGATCCGCCGTGGACGGTTCGATCCCTCCCGCATCCACGAAGCAGCCGACCTCTACCTCAGCGGGTTGACGCTGGTAGAGGTCGGCGTGAAGGTTGGGGCGGGGCCTCAGGCTGTCCGACGAGCGCTCGCTTCGCACGGCGTCGTGATCCGGCCTGGCGGGCGCTGTGGTTCTCGCATCACGGCATCCACGGCCGTGGGCGGTTGAGCCTAGACACGAAGGGCTGGCTCACGCAGGCCCGCCTCGACGCGCGAGTCGTGGCGCAGGTGACGACGGACCGCAGCCTCGCGCAGGCGCGCACGGATGAGCAGAGCGACGCTCACGGGTCCCATGATGATGAACTTGAGCGCGTTCCAGCATGCCCACAGCACGATGAGGTGGAGCCAGCCTGGGCCGCCGTCGGCTGCCGAGCCAGAGCAGATGCTTGCGATCAGGATGTACGGAAGCGCGACCAGCATCGCGGGTATCCCCCACTTGAGTCCGCGACGTGTGCGGATGGCAGCGAGCAGTCGGTTGCTCGGCATGTAGCGGTGCAGATAGTCGCGAGTGCGAACGCTGAGCGTCCAGATAAGGCGGAACATGACGGACCTCTCGTCACACGTGTTACTCCGTCGAGGAGGCAGAACGTGTGTGAGCGCCCGAAGGCCGTCCCGGAGGACCCGCAATATGAGGAGAACCTGCCTCACCATCCACTGTACGCCGGGGGCGGCGTTCACGGAACCCTTCGGCCCCTGCGTCGCCGCGCGCACCTCTCTGTAGGAGTGAGAGGAGCCGACGATGACGATCTTGAGCCAGGTAGTCCAGGACGAGCGCACGGCGCGGATGGCGCTGTCGATGCTCGTCGAACCGGACGATGCCGTGACCGGTCGCCTCCTAGGTGAGCTCGGTGCGCTTGAGCTGCTTCGGCTCGCCGGGTGTGAAGACGCTGTGCCGGGACTCAGTACCGTTGACGCTCAGGTGTGGCGTGCCCAGTTCCAGCGCTCAGATGCTCGGACACTTGAACAGAACCTCGTCGGAGCCGAGCGCGCCGATATCGGCACGCTGATTCCCGGCGACAAAGAATGGCCTTCCGCGCTCGACGATCTTGGGGACCGGCGGCCGTACGTCCTCTGGACTCGTGGCACGACATCGTTCCTCGCACGACCGCTCAACGATCTCGTCACGATCACCGGCGCGAGGGCCTCGACCTCCTACGGCGAGCATGTGGCCGGGCAGCTTGCCTCCGACCTCGCCAGCGCTGAGCGGATCATCGTGGCCGGCGGTGCGTACGGCATCGAAGGTGCTGCTCATCGAGCGGCCCTCGCGTCAGGCGGCGACACGATCACGGTCGTGGCGAACGGCGTTGATCGCCCCTACCCGATAGGTCACCGTGAACTGCTTGAGCGGGTGGCTGACCTCGGCCTCATGGTCAGCGAGGTTCCACCTGGCGCAGTGCCGACGCGCCACCGCTTCATTGCTCGGGCGCGGGTTATGGCTGTACTCTCCGCAGCGACCCTCGTGGTTGAGGCCGGCGCTCGCTCTGGATCGATGACCGTCGCCCGCCGCGCGCACGAACTTGGCCGCACTGTCGGAGCTGTTCCCGGCCCGGTGACCAGCGCAACGAGTGTTGGGCCGAATCGTCTGATCCGCGACAGAATCGCTTCCCTGGTCGCGGACAGCTCGGACCTGGCTGGCTTGGCGAACCCCGGTAGGACGCCGCAAGTAGAGCTCGGCCGGGAGCACGACGGCCCGACCGCGTCGGCAACACGCACGCTGTGAGTGTGCCGGTCGGCGCGGGGTTCCTGCCGCTGAACTACTCGGTATTTCCGACAGCAGGCGAAGGCAGACTCGTATCCTCCGCTTCGGCCAACACGAAGTGGTGCCTGGGCCCGGAGGGTGCGTGCGGCAGCGCGACGAGGTGTGTCCCGGAGACTGTGGATGGCAGCTGTTGCAAGTGGAGGCCGATCATGTTGACGAGCGTCGCAGCGACGGCTGCCAGGTCTGCGGCTGAACCGTGGAAGGTGGGCACGGAGCACCCTCTCGTTGGTATCAGTTCGTCCCCCTCGGCCACCTCACGCCAGAGCGGATGGTAGAGCTCCAGCTCACCGTCGGCGAGTACCGCGCGACCCGCGCATGCGTCGATCCCTGATGGCGTCAGAGTCGAGTCAGGTGCGCTGATGTTGGCGATGCCGAGGGTGCCGGAATTGGCGTCCGTCGCGATCTGGGCAATGAGGGCTTTGCGCTCGACGCCGACAAGTGTGTCGAGGTACGTGGTCACGCTGTGGCTTACGGTCGCATCGATGATGAGATCGGCCGCGAGGAGATCGGCGAGGTCTGGCACGCTCCCCTCGGCGATGGAGATGGTGAGGTCGTCGCGGAGCGAGCGCAGCCGTGTCGCGAGGGCATCGGCTTTCGTCTGTCCGATGTCGGCTTCGGTGTAGTTCTGTCGTACGAGGAGTCCGCCGGTGATGACTCCTGGGTCGCAGACGGTGATACCCGTGGCCCCGGCACGTGCGATGAACTCGGCCGCCCATGATCCCAGCCCGCCGCACCCCCAGATGTGAACAGTCTTTCCCTGGTAGCCGTTGACGGGTCGGCGTTCGTCGCGCCGCGTCGTGACTGCTTGTCGTTCGTCGGACATGTTGCACCATTCAATGGGGATTTCGGCGTTGATGCTCGTGGGATCAAGGTTGATCGCGGTGCCGTGCTTGTTAGCGATGCGTCGCAGTGCATCGGCGGTCGTTGCGTGGAGGCGCCCGCCGAGCAGGTGATGTGGGCCGCCTGCGGGATGGGGAACGGCGAGGACGAAGTACTGCTCCTCGCCGTCGGGGTTTCGGAGAGCACTGGCGAGAAGGGAGGTGATGAATGCCGGAGATTGAGCCGCTACTCGTGGGGGCTGGCCCGCGGCCTGGTCGAGATACGGATCATCCAGGAGCGCAAGGAACAACGCGAAAGTCGAGGCCGCGCCGAAGGGCATGTCGCTTGCGAGGGTGAAGACGGGCGTGCGGTGTCCATCGCCTCCGGTCGAGTAGGTGAGATCGTACCGTTGCGTCGAGTGGGCGATGAGCTGAGCGATCTGCCGTGGCTTGGTTGGGCCAGGCTCGCGGACGACGATGGTAGGGGTGTCATCCGCGTGGTGGAGCACGCCGCCGACCGCGTGATACATCGCGGTCGCGGGGTCAAACTTTCCGCCTGCGGCGTCGGTGAGCCAGCCCCACAGACGATTTAGGAACCCAGCCATTCCTTCCGACGGACGCCACTCGCGCGAAGGATCGAGGTAGATGCAGAGCCGTTGCCCCTGGAGAACATGTGGGAAGCCGAGGAAGCGTAGGTGGTCAACCTCGACGCTCGGCGGAACGAACATCGATGGTCGAATCTGGAGGATGAACTCTTCGTAGTTCTCAAGCACGAGACCTGTGCAACTTCGCAGGATGCTGGCGGTGTTGAGCCTGACCCGGACGGTGGCATGACTCTCTGCGTCGAGCTTGGGTTGCTGGACGATTCGCAGGTCGTGGGGCGTGGCTTTGGCGAGCGCCCTCAGTTCGTCAACGAGCTGCTTCTGCCATGCCGACAGCGTGCCCTGATTTCGACGGCTCATCCCGCGCGGCCAGACCGCCCCACGGTAGTAGCCGGTACCGGCGCTGCGGGGAACTTGGTGCTGCTCGACGAGGTGGCCGGGGCCTTGAACCCATCGCCGAAAATGCCCTGCCACAACTCAACGCTGCGGTCCTTGTTCTCCTCGTCGTACGCCTCCTTGATCTCGGCCGCATGGGCGTGGATGCGATCCCGGAAGTAGCTGTAGGTTGACTGCTCCCACCGGTGGTCGAACGTGACTCCGGAACCGGACGGGTCCGGGATCGAGGGCTTGGTCGGGCGGTCTTGGAGCCAGCTGTCGAGGTCGTTGACGAGGTGTAGGAGCGCGGTCGGAACGTCGCTGTAGTAGTTCGGGTTCAGCAGCTTACGCAGTTCGGTGACCTGCTCGCCGAGCAGGGTGGTGAGGAGGATCGACCGTGTTCCTGTGAAGGAGTTCTTGTGGTCGCGCAGGTACTTCATCAACCGGATGACCTTGCGAAGGTTGCCGTTGGCGAGCGTGTCCTTGGTCTTCATCCAGTCGGTGAAGCCCTGGGGGTTGGTCGGCTCCCAGTCGTTGTCGTCGCGGTTTACAATCACCTCGCGCCCGTCTGCGAGGGTCAGGTGCGGCACGATGTCGAGGTGCATCGAGTTCGCGTAGACAAGTCGGACGCAGCGGCACTTGCGTGAGTGCGGCATGTTGCCGTAGGTGCTGTGGCGGTGCAGGGCCGCGTAGACCTCCTCGATGTACTTCTTCGGATCGTCGGACCAGTCCGGGTTCTCGCTCATGTTGAGCATGAAGTCTGCGTCGAACTCGTTGTCGCCGACGGGGTTGATGATCGTCTTGTGTGCCCAGGAGCCCTGCGGCGTCTTGCCAAGGATGAGCGGGCCGATCTGCTCGTCGGCTTTCAACGCCTTGTAGACCGACTCGACGCGTGAGTCGAGCAGGTCCAGCTTTACCTGGCCTAGGTTGACGGTGTCCTTGAGCAGGACGTTGAAGTGGTCGGTGAGCTTCATCGGGAGACCTCCGTGGTAGGCATACTCGTCGGGTCACCGCGATGTGGGTCTCCGATCAGCGGTGTGTATTCGGCTGCGCGATGGGTCGCGAACTTCTCGGTGTAGAGGGGGCTGAGTTCGCGGCTGGCGGATGCGGCAAGCCCGGCGAGGTCGCTCGGGTCTGCCGAGTCGAGTGCGTACAGATCGCCGGGGACGCGGGCATCGAACCTGGTGTAGGCATCCTTGCCGATCAGATGTTCAGCGATGCCTTGTCCACCGCGGCTTCCGGCGTTGAGGATGAGTGGAGCGATTGGCTTCGCCCAGTTCAGCAGTCCGCCGCGGTCGAGGCGCTTGGGGTGGTTCGTGAGCTGGTCGATGGTGCCAACGTTGAGCACCTTGATCGAGCTCAGTGGCTGATTGAGCATGCTTACGGCTTCAGCAATCGCGACAACGGATGGATTGTTCGCCCATACACCACCGTCGATGAGTCGGTGCCCGTCCACGCGAGCGGCCGGGAAGTAGAGCGGCGCTGCTGAGGTCGCCATCGCGATGTCCACCATCGGGATGCGCCAGTCTCGTGCGAGCCGCGTGTTGTGTGGTGTCTTGAAGATGTGCACACTACCCCGTTGCACGTCCCACGCTGGGATGACCAATCGCTTGGTGCTATTGCCGAGTATCCGTCCTCCGAGCACGTTCGTGAGCGCGGTTCGGAGTGCACCGTCATCGTAGATGGGAGCGGTCAGCTGGCGCGGACGCCGCCACAGCCGACGCCTCGCGGCCGGGAACACAGTGTTGACAAGCTCCTCGTAGTGCTCAACGATCTGGGCAGGTGTGAGCCCGGCGCCCAGCGCCAGCGCGACGATCCCGCCAGCCGAGGTCCCGGCGATCAAGTCGAAAGACTCGCTGATGCTGACGCCAAGGTCCTGCTCCAACCTTGCGAGCACATGAGCGGTAAAGAGGGCCTTGGCGCCGCCGCCGTCCAGTGCCAGTATCTGGAACGGTTCTGAACCCATCGCAGGTAGCTGACCGGTCACCCCGGCGCTGTCCAGTTGTGCGCCCACCTCAAGCTGACCACCGGGCACGTTGCCTCCGGCGTCGGGCGGATTTGCGGGAACTACAACCATGTAACTATTCTACGCCGCCGCTCCGACACTCCCACTGGCTCAGGTCACAGCGAGCGACCCAGCGGCCTGTGCTCCACCGGCCGAGGCCCGCTGTGTCCCGTACGCGTACCAGCGGCTTCGGTCGCCTGCGTGACTGCGGATCGTGCTCGCGCGGCGTCGATCTTCTGGGCGGCCGACTCGGGCGGAGCACCGAGAGGTGCGTCGTCGGTGATGCGGTAGCGGTCTCGGTAGGCGGCGACAATGCGGGCGGCCTTACGCCAGGCCGCGGCTCGTCGTCGCTCGTCTGGCTGCGCCCCAAGAGCCTTCGTCCACGGTGCGTTCTCGGTGAGTGCAGCTTCGAGTGCGGCGTCGGCGCGGGCCTCGATCAGGTCCTCTCGCTCGTCGAGGGCCTCCCGCATCTCTGCGTCGATGACTCCGTGCGCCTGCGGGATGAGGCCGGCGATGAGTCGCGATGGCTTGTGGGTCCGGCCTGATCCTGCGGGACGTGCGGCCGCCCGCTCGACGCGGTAGTGGAGGACGGCGGCGATGTCGTCTGCGTCACCAAACCCGCGTGCAGCGACGATGCGCGGCAGCAGCGCATCGACATTGTGACGGTTCGCCTCAGCCCGTCGGAGTTCAGCCGCGAGCGGGCCGAAGGCTTCGGACGCGATGGCACTCTCGGCCTGCTCGTCAGTGAATCCAGAGTTGCGAACGAGGGTGGCCCAGCGGTCGTGTTGGGCTGCGGCGGCGATGGTCTCGTACTCGGCAGCGAGCTGGGCGATCGAGCCCCACCGCTCCTGCTCGGCCACGATGGTCTCGCGCGCCGAGAGTTCGGCACCGCTGTGCTGCAGAACGCCGTACAGCACGCTTCGCGCGGTGGCATGCGGGTCGTCGCCGGGGTATGGCTGCGCGTGGTCGTCGGCGCGGTCGAGCGTCACGTAGGCGTGGTTCGCGTGCCGCCCTCGGGTCATCGCGACGTAGAAGGTCTCCCTCGTCGAGGTCGGTTCGACCAGTACATGCGCGGTGTCAGTCGTGATGCCTTGGGCGCGGTACGCGGTGACCGCGTATCCGAGATCGACATGCTCGGCCACGTACGAGGCCGGAATCACGATGGTGCCGCCGAACCTGCTTGCTCGCTTCCGAGCCTTGATGGTTCCGTCGTCGCGGACGGCGGTGCCAGTCCCGTAGTCGCGCGCGATTGTGATGGTCCCGTCGTCGCCGACGGCGGTGACGGTCCAGATGTCGCCGTTGCGCACCCAGTCCCGCCCGGCCATGGTGCGGAGGTTCCGGTTGTTGCGTCGGGTGATGATGGTGTCGCCAACGCCTGCGGCGGTGCCGTCGCGCAGTTCGACCTCGCGGTCGGGGTTCAGAGTCTTGCTGAGGATCAGGTCGGCGCGGGCACGACCGTTCAGCGCGGTCACGTCGTCGTGGGTCTCGGCGATCAGCACAGAAACGAGCCCGGCGTTCCGGTCGGCACGCCAGGCGTTGTAGGCGGCATCGGTCATCGCCTCGCCGTCGCCCTCCGTGATGCGCTCGTGGGCGAGGTAAGTGTCAATAGCCGCCGCGCGTCCGTGACGTAGCTCGAGGGAGGCGGTCTTCTCCCAGGCGTGGGTGAAGCGGTGAACGTCGACCAGTTCGGGGGCGTCGGCCCGGTCTCGGGCGATCATCGCGAACGCGCCGCCCGCGTCCACGGATTGCAGTTGGGCGTGGTCGCCGACCAGCAGCACCTTCGCGCCCGCGTCCTGGGCGAGGTAGGTGATGCGGTCAAGTGACAGGGTGCCGGCGAGGGAGGCTTCGTCGATGATGACGAGCTGTCCCGCCTCGAACGTGGTGCCGTGGATGAGGTGGTTCTGCCACCACTTCGCCGTGTTCTCCGTCTCGATCCCGAGATCGTCCGCGAGGACCTGGGCAGCGACCGCTGACGGGGCGAGCCCGACGACGGAACCGGAGCCGTGCTCAGCTTCCCAGGCGCGGCGGAGCGCGTTCATGGCGGTGGTCTTGCCCGCCCCAGCAGGACCGACCAGCACGTCAAGCACCCGCCCCGACACCGCGATGCGGGTCAAGGCATCGGCTTGGTCGTCGCCGAGCATCCGACCGTGCGCGTCGGGTCTGCGCGTGATCTTTTCGACCGTCGCGAGCTGCACCGTCGGACCGGCCAGGTTCGCGGCTCGTTCGAGGAGTCTGTCCTCCGCAGCGAGCTGGAACTCGGAGGTGAACACGGTCGAGCTCTTCGGACGGAACACCGAGGTGCCGTCGGGCCGACGGAACACGACCGGCGAGGAGGCGAGTTCGGGCGGCGTCAACCGAAGGGAAACGAGCTCGGCGGCGTCGGCGACCATCGCGACGATGGCTTCCCGGTCCTGCATGGTGGCGAACCGCCAGCCCATCGTCTGCCGGGAGGCCTCGGCCATGAGATTCCACCGTCGCCAGGTCGAACGCTTCTCACCGACCACCTCGACCACCGAGCGTCCCAACTCACCGATCACGTCGAGCGGCACGTCGTCGGCACGCAGGAGCAGCGGCTTGTCGTTGTCGGTGACTTCGCGTGCCCACGTCGTCGCGTCCCGCCCCAGCGTCTTCGTCGCGCGGGTCCGCCACTCCGCAGTGAGATCAGCCAGGGATCGGACCTGCTTCTCAGGCCGCGTTGCAAGGGTCGCCTGGGCTCGGAGTTTCATGATGGCTGCCGGTGCCGGGCGTCGTCCGTGCGCTGCGATGTACTCGGCGATGAGGCGGTCAGTCTCTGCGTCGATGTGACGGGCTCGGGTCGAGAACTCGGCGATCAGTTCCTCGGGCACCCCCGTGATCGCCCATGCAGGGTTGTGGTCGCGACCCATCTCTCGGGCCTCCCACGAGACGCCGAAGGTGCGCGTCATATGGTCGGCGAACACCGCTTCGTGTAGCTCGGAGAGGGCGACGACGGCGGCGTGCATCGGTCTGCCGTCGAGCGAGCGCCACTTCCCGTCGAGGACGGTCTTGGCCTTGTTGCTGATGACCACGTGCGTGTGGAGGTGAGGGTCGCCAGCGCGGGAGTCAAAGTGATCGAACGCGGTCGAGATCAGCCCGGTGACATCGACCTGAGCAACCGCACCGTCCCCGGCGGTTGCGCCCGCGCGGGTGGCTGCAACCTCGCGTTCCATGAACGCAACCACCTCCGCAACCGCGCGATGATGCGCTTCTGCGATGAGTGCTTGGACCCCGGCGTCGGCGACCGCCCACAGCACCGATGCGGACTTCGGGATGGAGAAGGTGAAGTCGAAGCCCGCCACCGCACGCCGTGTGCTCCGGGCAGTTTCCTCGGCAACGATCTGCGCGACCGCCTCGCCCTTGGCCCCAGGTGTCAGCGTCTGGTCAAGAGCGGCGATCTGTGCCTCGATCCGCTCTTCCTGGCTCTTGTACGCCGCGAAGCCCAGGCCGAGCTTGTCGCCAGTGATCGGATCACAGCCCGTGCCCATCAGGATCTGGAGCTGGTGTTCTGATACTCGGTCGCCCACCTGAATCTCGCCCTTGCCGAGGTCCGCTACACCCGCGCCGTGCCAGCGACCAGGCGGGGTGCCCTCCTCCATGTAGTAGCGAGTCAGCGGCGTTGAAAGTGGCCGGTCGCCGTCGGCAGCCGCGACCGTCTTGAGCAGGTACTTATAGCCATCGCCCGCCGACATCACACGCATCGAAACCGTCATGCTCACCTCCGCTCATGGCCAGCAGGTGAGCACCCGCACCCGGTGACTTCTGAAGCGGTAATGCCCGGCTCACCCTCGACCTGCAAGAGGCGTGTGACCTCGATGTGCGGTCGGAGAGGAAGTGGCAGATCGGGCTCCGGCGGTGTCGCTCGGATGGCTCGATGAGCGGCGGGCGTGCCGGAGTCGTGCACCTGACAGGTGACCAGCTCGGCATCCGTTCTCGATGAGGCACGGCTGCCGGGGACGACCGTCACCGGAGCGGACTTCATGCGCGACCTCGACGCCAGCGGCGACCCACGACTCAGGATCGGGTCGCTGTTCAGTGGCTACGGCGTGCTCGACCTCGCCGTCGAGCACGTCTTCAACGCCAAGACCGTGTGGTTCTCCGAACTCAACGAGCCCGTCGCCCACGTCTTTTGGCACCACTGGCCCGAGGTGCCGAACCTCGGGGACATCACGGCCATCGACTGGAGCCGGGTCGAGCCCGTGGACATCCTCATCGGCGGGTTCCCCTGCCAAGACGTCTCCACCGTCGGCAAGCGCGCCGGCCTCGCACCAGGTACGCGCTCAGGGCTCTGGGCGCACATGGCCGCAGCCATCGACGCTCTCCAGCCCGAATGGGTCGTCATCGAGAACGTCCGCGGGCTGCTGTCCTCGCCCGCGACACGGTTACCAGCACAAGGAGACGACCATGAACGACGCAACCACGGCGATGCAACCCTTCGCGGCATGGAACGCGACCCGTGGCATCTGGGAGACACCGCAGCTCGACCTCTACGGGCTCTCGGCGCCGTTCTCGGCGATCTGGCCGACCTGCGGCTGGATGCGCGATGGATCGGCCTACCGGCTTCCCTTGTCGGTGCTCCTCACCAACGCTTCCGCATCTTCGCCCTCGCCCGGCGCACTGTTCCGCACCCCGCTGGCAACGGACTCATCGCGCGGCGGGGAAACGCTCGATCAGGTGCGAGCAAGGCGTGGGACGATCGCGCTGTCGCATCAGATCATCGACTTTGCGCTCCACGGACCGGGTGGCTCACCGAGCAGGAGAGGCGAATCGGAGACGCTGTGGTCCCTGATCGACGGACTGTTCGGCGCTGGGGACGGTACGCCGACGCCATCGCCCGCTGGGAGCGAATCACCGGGCGACCCGCGCCAGCACCAGCCCTCCTGAACAACGCCGACGGCCCCCGCCCAGCACCGGCATTCGTCGAATGGCTCATGGGCTTGCCCGCAGGCTGGGTTACCGACACCGACCACCTGACGCAGAACCAGCAGATCACGGCGCTCGGCAACGGAGTCCTGCCACTACAGGCTGCGCAGGCACTCGATCTTCTGGAAGCCCGCTCAGGTTCCGTCCAAGGCCTTCATGGTCGGTGCGCGGCCAAGTAGCGCTTGGTACTTCTCGGCAGTATCGACCGCTCCGACTATCCGGTCGACGAGTTTCGGCCGGTATACGAACTGCTTGAACGCCGGTGAGTAGACGCAGTAGCCGTCAGACTTCGGCAACTGCTCCTTGTCGCCGCTCTTGGCCGGGCCGATCTGCCACGCCTTCCGGATGGCGGTGAAGTCGTTGACTCTGAACCTGAAGGGAATGCGCTGCTCCACCGCAGCCGCAGCCGCCTTGGGCAGCATTTCATCGCCGTGCACTGCTTCGCGGTACTTCTCGGCAACGATCACGCTGCCTTCCTGCCCGAGGAGCGCCTGAAGTTCCTCCTCGCTGAGGTCTTCCTGTCGCACGAAGTTGAGTGCGAGGTCCGCCTCCGTCTTTGGTCCCTTCATCGGAAGCAGCAGGAGGCGGTAGGCGAATCGCTCGTCACTGCGCACCTCGTCAGGTAGGCCGACTTGGAACTCGGTGATGAAGCTTGAGACGGCCGCGGGTAGGCCGCGACGGAGGTTGCGTTGTTCCTCGTACCTCGAAGGGCTGAGGGACTGCACGAAGACGGGGAACTTCAGTTCCGAACCCAGCGTCTCGCGGGAGCCGAACCTGCGTACGAGTTCCGCCTCGAAGTTGATGATGCAGGCGTGCGCCTCTGCGGCTGTAGCGACCAAGACCGAGTCCTGGAATCGGTGCTCTACGTGATTCCGCAGCCCGACGAAGAACTCGACGTTGGCCCTGATCGGGTCGTTGTCCTTGAACTCATGCCTGAGGCACTGGGTCAGGTCCCAGGTCTTCTTCGAGCCATCCGGGTTTCGTTTGAAGAGTCGCCGCCCGCCTGACTCACGGTAGAAGATTTCCGCCTTGCGGCGCATCCGGTCAGCGTGAAGCAGGTTCTGCCACGCGAGGTGGATGTGGACGATGAAGTCACTGAAGCTGCGTCGATCACCAGGACGGTTGTAGAAGTCGATCGCAACGAGAGCCTGTCGCCGAGCCTCGTCGAGCGTGTGCCTCCATGCAGGTGGGCGTGCCATCTCGATCAGACCTCCTCGGCTGTGGGCGCGGCTGGCGTGAGGAAGTCGCGAAGCAGTCGCAGTCGCTCAAGAATCTCGTCGTAGGTCACGATCGTCACGCTGCGGGAGTTCGCGCGATACAACTCGAACGACTTCTGCCTTGCAGGATCGCTGGCCGATGGTGTCCGTCCGGCAACCACGAAGCAGGAGACGCCGTAGGACTCCAAGTCCCATTGACGCGAGCTTTCCTTCAGGCCGGTGAGGTTCTTCGTCAGGTTGTACGCCTGATCGAGTACCTGGGAGACTGCGCCGTTGAGCTCTTTCGATGGACCGAACACACCCTGACGGTACTCACGAGCTTCCAGCAGTTGCGTGGTCGGCTTCTTGATCTCCACCAGAGCGACGTTGTTCGTGAGCGAGTTCTTGAACAGGTAGTCCGCGATCTTGTCGCCGCTTCCCGACAGGCCGCGACCACCTACCGTCGCTCCGGAGCGCACACTGACCATCGGGGCTCCGAAGACCTGTTGCAGCGCGAAGGCGTTGTCATCGAAGAAGGCTTGCCAGTATGGCTCGGCCTTGCCCTGTTCCAAGGCCTCTGCGTACGCCTCGATGAGGCGGTCAAGGCTGACAAGCTCGATGTCTCGCTTGAGCTGCTGAAACTTCTGGGGTGATCCAGCTGCTATCGCTGCCGACTCGGACGCAACTGCTTCGACCAAAGCATCACGCTCAACGCTACTGAGTTCTTCGATCCCGTCGGCGGCCTTCGCGATCACGCGCGAGTCCGGGTGTCGCCCAAGCGAGAAGTCCGCGCTGGCGAGACCAAGCGTCGCGGCGAGGTTGTTGTGTACGAATACGTCCTTCACTCGACCCGCCGCACGATTTCCCCGGTCATTGATCCGACCGATCTCGGCCCAGATCGCAGCGAACCGCGATAGGCCGAGGTGGAACCCTGTCCCGTTGATTGCGGCGCTGTTGCCGTCAGTGAAGATGATCTCTGTGCAGGGAGTGTTGGTCTCGATCAACCGAATCAGCCGGTTGCAGTCCTTGAGCAACCCGAGGCCGTAGGCGAAGTCCTTTACAAATCCGGGCGGTAGCGTCTCAAAGATTGACTCCAAGTCGGAGCCCTCGAAATACTCATCCAGCAACGAGGTTTCCAGGGAAAGCGTCTGCACCTTCTCGTACTTCGGGCCAAGGTACTCGCTGTGGTTTGAGAGTGTGTTGATGGGGTGAATCTTCAGGATGCCCGTTGCAGCGTCGAGCTCCACGAGCTTCACACCTTCAGCCAAGCGCTGGCGTGCCGACGACTCTTCATGAGGTAGCTCGGTCGGAACGAAGAAGGCCTCAACTCGACCACCTTCGTCCACCGTGCGGACATCGAGGCGACCGATGTTCGTCTGATCGTTTCCGAATCGAGCCACCGCTACCCTCAGCTCTTCTCGAAGCCGGAGCTGGGGTCGAACTTGAGGACTCGGGCGTTCTCGCCGATGGTGCGAACCTCGGACTCGTCGAAGCCCCCGGGCTTGGTGGCCTGAATGTCGATGGTGATGTCAAGCCGCGCGCCTGCGCCGGCAAGGCGGTCGATCACCTCTCGGGTCACGTTGCCGATGTCACGGGCGTAGCGGTCGGAGTCGATCTTCACCGATCCGAAGAACCGGGCGAGCACCGTCTCCAGCGCGGATTCGGCCTCGGACGGATCATCGCCCTCAGCGGACGAACTGCCCGTCCACACGAAGTCGACCGGCCCAACGGCAGCGAGGTCACCGTCAGCGGCGGCGTTCATCGCGGCCTCACGCGCGGCAGCGATCCGGTCGGCATCGGCTTGCTTCTGGGCGCGCTCAGTTTCGATGAGCAGTGTGCTGTCGGTGACCTGAATCCGGGTGTTCGGGTTCGGTGCCACGAGCAGGCTGCGGTAGCGGCCAGTCTCCGCGTCCTTGCCTGATGCGATAGCGAACCGTTCGTTGTCGACGAGCACCGCCGAGAGCGACTGTTCGATGGCGCTGTCGAGAACCTCGCGTCGGACGAGGCGGGGCAGGTAGGTGTACCGGGTGAAGTAGCCCCAAAGCTCACCGACGGTGATCTCGCCCGCATCGCGCCACAGCGCGCCAAGTTCGTGATGCAGCGTGGCACCGAGGATCGGCGCGCCGAAGTCGGTGACGAGCTGATCCTCGCGCCCAAGTTTTGCGCTGACGCGCTCGGCCAGGGAACGTCCGCCGGAGTCGGGTACGCGGTCGGCGACAAGTTCGAACGGCTTGGTCGGGTCGAACTGCTCGGGGTAGACCGCCCAAACGAAGGTATCGCGGATGCGGTCGGAGACGGTCTGATCGAGCCGGGAGACCCAGTCGTCAGTCTGCTTGCGCTGTTGCGCGGACAGGTTGAGGCTGTCGCTGGTGGCCTGGACTCGCTTCCAGCCGAGGTAGCTGCGGGTGGCCGCTTCGAGACTCTCCAACTCGCTCTTGTCGGCGAGAAGGAAGATCAGAGTGTTGCGGTGGATGCGCTGGCTCGCGCCCTTGCTCTCGATAGCGTCACGGACCCACGCATGCGCAGCCGAGTCGGCACCGTCCTGCTTGCGACGGGCGTGCCGCGGGTGCGCGATCACCAAGCGCGTATCTTCAAGGTCGGGGACATCGGCGGATGACGACGGGGCGATGTGGACACGGTCGAACAGACCGCGCACCCGCTCTTCTCCTTGAAGGCGGCGGGTGATCTCGTTCCAGACCGTCTCGACATCCTCGCGGAGCCGCTCTGCGTAGTCGTTCGCGGTCTTGGTGACCGAGGGCTGGGTGTCGAACCAGTAGTGGCCCTGCTCTTGGTAGAAGTAGGTCGAGCGCTGCGCGAGCAGTTCGACGGCGCTGCCGAAGTTCCCGAGCGTGTCGCCGGGGACGGCGGTGCCGAGCCAGAGGTACTGCTTGTCGAGTCCTTTGCGGGTGCTCTTGATCCGAGGTGCTGCGCCCATGAAGATCGTGCGTGCGATGCGCTGGGTGACGAAGCGCTGGCCGAGATTGGGGCGGTCGAGGTCGATCTGCTGCGCGGTCGAGCCGGGGCCGTCGATGTCGGAGTCGATGATCGGCTTCCACTGATCTTCGAGGTACTGCGTCAGATCCGTGTTCACGGTCGTCGCATCCAGTGGCACGTTGCCGGGCAGGATCAGCGGCGAAGCGTCGTTCGATGCCCACAGCTCGTGCACGATCGACGAGACGAGCTTCAGAACACCACGGGTGCGCTGGAACCGCTCCAGCGTCGACCAGTCCTCATACAAGCGATCCAGCAGTTCGGGGTGCAGAGGGTAGGACGCGCGGATGCGCTTCTCGTAGTCGTCGTTCGGCGACGCCGCATCGCGCGGAAACAGCGCGGTGTTGTTGCGGTACAGGTTCGTGAAACTGCGCGCCACAGCCGAGATGGTCGTGAGCCCCTCGGCGTTCGGAGCCTGGAACAGACGGCGGCGGACGATCTCGAACGACTCGTCCTTGCTCGACGGCCGCCACTGGTCGGCGACACGGCGGATCACGTTCTGGAGGCGTTCAAGCGCGAGCTGGCCGTTCGCGCCACCAATCTCGATGTCGCTGCCGCGTCCGTCGGTGCCGGTGTCGGATGCCGGGATCGAGACCACGAGCATCACGCCCGGCACCGAGCGCACGATCTCGGTCAGCGACTGCGCGAAGGTGAACTGCGTCTCGAACGAACCGGACGGGAGCTCCTTGTCGGTGACGAGCTGGCGAGCGTAGGCCACCCACTCGTCGATCAGGATCAGGGACGGCGAGTAGCGCACGATCAGCGTGCGTAGCGCCTCACCGGGGTTGGTGCCAGCGCGGTCGTCCTCGGCGATCAGGTCGTAGGCTTCACGTCCACCGAGCTGCCAGGCAAGTTCACCCCACAGCGTGCGAACCTCGGTGCCGTCGTCCTTGATGATCGGTGAGCCGGCCTTCAGATAGGTGCCGACGAGGGCGACCCGTCGCACATCGAGTGCACCGAGGTCAGGGTTGCCGTTCGCGGCGATGAGTTCCTGAAGCTCCTGCGGGAAGTCCTTGACCGGGGTACCGCTGAATAGGTGGTAGAGCGCCAGCATCGAGTGGGTCTTGCCGCCGCCGAAGTTGGTTTGCAGGTTCACCACCGGGCTCGCGCCGGCTTCGCCGTTCAGGCGTCGCAGCGCCCGCGACAGCAGGTCGCGCAAGCCCTCGGTGAGGTAGGTGCGAGTGAAGAACTCGACCGGATCGCCGTACTCGGGGCTCGTCGCCTGCCCCGTGTGAACCAGGTGAAGGTCGGCCGCGAACTCCGAGGCGGTGAACGCGCCGCGCGCCACGTCATCGTGGGGCCGGATCACCTCACGCCACGGACGCAGCCCGGAGCCAGGTTCGAGCGACACCTTCGTACGCTTCACCTGCTTGCGGGTCTGATCCTCGAACACCGTGCGCTGTAGATCGACGCGCAGCTTCCGTACGTCCTCTGCAGAATCGACCGCACCGACCGCGTGCAGCAGACGCTCAATCGTGTCGAGCGCACGCGATGCGTCATCGGAGCTGAAGGGCTCGTTGTGCGCCCACAGGTTCCGGGTCTCGCGCAGCTCGGATGCGAAGCCTTGCTGGGCGCGGGAGAGCACGTCCTTGAAGTGATAGCCCTGCTCGGTGATCGCGCGGAGCTGCACCTGCACATCGTGCTTGGTCAGCGTGCGCAACGGCCCGCCCTTGCGCTGGGCATCCTCCTTCGCCCACGCGGCCGGCCAGTCAGCAGTCTTGTAGGCCCGCGTCATGACCTCATCGACCTCGTCCAGGAGCCCCTCGGAGAGCAGGTCGAAAGCCTTGCCCACTCGATCTCGGTTGTTCATCGCCATCGTTGTCTCCTAGAACCCACTACTTGCTGCCGACGAGGCTGCATCCAGCGCCGGCCAATCCCTACTCATCAATGTCTTCTTCCGCCGCTGCGGTGAGCTGCCTCCGCGCGATCCGCTCCTGTGCCTCCCGGTAGATCGCCTGGATGCGGGCCTGGAGCTCCGCCTTCGGAGGCAGGGTCGTCCAGTATTCGGCGACCACGATCCCGTCCTTGTGCAGTTCGAGCAGCTCGATCTGGTCACGGCTCGCCTCGGTACACAGGATGAGGCCGATGGGCGGATTCTCGTCTGCCTGGCGTTCGTGCCGGTCCAGCCACTTCAGGTAGAAGTTCATCTGCCCCTGATAGCTCGGCTTGAACTTGCCGACCTTCAACTCCACCGCGATCAGCCGACGCAGTGGACGGGAGTAGAACAGCAGGTCGAGGTAGTAGTCGTCTCCATCGAAGGTCATGCGCTTCTGGCGTTCGACGAACGCCCACCCGCGACCGACCTCCAACAGGAACGTCTCCATGTCGTGGCGCAGAGCCGCTTCGAGGTCGCGCTCCAAGAAGGTGTCGGCCAGCCCGAGCATGTCCAGCAGCACCGGGTCGCGGAAAGCATCCAGCGGGACTGCCGAGCCCTCGGGAATCTGCGAGTCCGCGATCTCACGGCGCTCGAACGCCTTGCGCGAGATGGCGTGGCGAAGGTCACGGACGCTGAGGTGGCGGTCGATGATCTCCTTCACGTAGAAGGCTCGTGCGTCGTCGGTTGCGAGCGGAAGCAGCTCGCGGAAGTGGGTCCAACTGACTTGTTGCGCCAGTGACGCAACAAGTTCGGGCTCGGTGAACTGCTGGGAGAACCGCACCATCCGATACAGGTTCGTTCGGTCGTAGCCTCGGCCGTACCGTGAGGTCAGTTGTTGCGCCAGTGATGCAACAAGCTCCTGGTCGTGCCCGGCGCGTCCTTCGCGCAGCACGGCCACGTCGATCAATCGACCGATGTACCAGTTCCGCAACGTCAAGGTGGCGTTCACCTGCGCGGCCGCGAACGCCTGCGCCTGGTCGATCAGAGCCGACACCTGCTCTACGAGTTCGCCGCCCTCGGCGCTGACTGACTCCGCGATGGCCCGGAACGGCGTCAGGTCCGCGCCAGAGCGACGCGCTGCTGCGCCACTGCTCCGGGCTTGATCTCGACTGCCAGGCACGACCTAATCCTCGTCCTCGTCGAAGTCGAACGCCTGCTGTGACGAGCGTGGCGTCGAGGCGTACTTGCGCGCCTGCTCGTTCACATCACCCCAGGCGCTCACCAAGCCGTTGAAGAGGATGGCGTCCTTCGTGTCCTTTTTCTTCTCGGCCTCGTGGAACAGCAGGAAGCCCAGTTCCTTCACTGCGTCAAGGTTCACGCGGGTCTGCACCGACGGCAGCAACTCGGCCACCTTGTCGGCCCCGTCCTTGGCCATCACGGCGGCCAAGCGGACTGTCGCCTCCCAGACGCTGACTCGCTCATCGGCTGCTGCATCCCAGGCTTCTTCGAGCTGAGACGGCGACAGCAGGCGGGCCTTGCCGCCCTTCGCCTCGAAGATGCCGCCGCGTTCGAGTGCGCCAATCGATGTGTCGGAAGATCGCGCAAGCTGGTCCGCGATCCCTGAGTTCTCCTGCGTCCAGCCATACTGGCGATACCACTTGACTGCGAATCGTGTGTCCGGATCGAAGTCGGACTCCTGCTCACCAATCACCTCATCAAGCGTGGAGTTGATGAGCAACAGCGCGTCTTTGACGCTCATGTCCGACCCATCTGCTTCGCGCACTCGTGAATAGCGAGAGAACACCGAGATGCCGGGACCAATCGCCGCCTGGGCAAGGTCCACTGGCGCAATCGATCCCTGAATGAGCTTGCGCAGCGCTTCTGGCAGTTCTACCTTCAGCGCCGATACGAATGCGCGGCGGGTCGTTGCTGGGGCATCCTCGGGGCGTGGGCGACAGGCGAGCACGATTGAGGACGCAAGGGCATTCGTTCCGACGCTAATCATTCGGCCTCCGCGCTCACTGCGCATGGGCCAAGTCGCGGTGATCTCCCACCCGGCATCTATCAGGCCGTTCAGCAGGGTGTGCCACCCAGTCGATGATGTGCCTGCATCGCGCGTGTCCTGCTGCTTATACGCGTAGTAGACCGTAAGTGGAACATCGAGGTTAGCCCCTTCGCGGATGTGCGCGAATACCGAATTGAATCCGGCGACGAAGAACTTCTCTGCCCCCTTCTTCCCGTTGTGGCGATTGGGGTTTGCGACAAGTTCCTCGGCCTTCGGAGTGAGGAGGGTCCCGACGGTCTTTGAATGAGTCTGGCGCAAAGAGCGCCGAAGCCACACGTAGAAATAGTCGGAGAGGTCTGAGTACCCGATGTTGTCGTAGTACGGCGGGTCAGTTGAGATCGCAAGCCCGTGATAGCTGCGAGAGGCCGCATCGGACTGCGTGACGAACCCAGTAGGCGTAGCCGGAAGATGATCGATAGCTCGAACGATCCAGTCGATTTGTCCGACGAAGTTGCCAGACGACCCCGAGAACGGGTTCACCTCGACGTAGTCCCACACCATTGGGATCGCCTGCCGCGCGAAGACACCACGCGTTCCTTCACGTGCGGTGTTCCAGCCTGTCAGTGATGAGTTGTAGTCGGTCATCCTGCTGACAGCCAAACCGAGATAAGTAGCAACGGCATCGGCGTATGCTTCGGCGCCGCGGCCGCCATCCTCAAGACGGTCACCCTGCGGCATACCTGCGCCGCGTGCGTCGGCGAGGACTCGGTCGCGGGCGTCGCCCACAAGGTCACTGAGAGTCGTCAACATAGACAGTTGGCGATTGGTAAAGGCGTCTGCCCATGTCGGCATTCCATACATCGGAAGGCGATCAACATCATGGTTGCGCGTCGGCACCTCCTGGGACGGAACATCATCCGGCCGGTCGACCCGCGCGGCTCCGGCATGCTCTTCGCTGGCGGACAGGTAGATGCGTCCGCCCTTATTCTCCGCAACTACTGCGACGAGATGTGCCCCAACTCTCTGAGCCTGAGCCTCATCTCGAATGTACGCGTTGGGGATGACTGTCCCATCGCCAACGGCGCGACCCGTGCCACGAACGACAGTCCCGTCATCATCGCCCGTCGGTCCGTAGGCATCGTGCCGGACTTCATAGCGCACGCGTCCGTCGGTAACCTTGGCGTCGATCCAAGCCTCTTTACCCTTCTTCTTGCTGAGCCACCACGACCGTGCCAGTGGGACCTCGATGGGGTTAGCCGGATTGGGACTCTTGACGGTCCGTGCCCATATCCAGGCGATCACAGTGTGCTCTGTGCCACCAGGAGCGGTGATCTTCGGGTAGTGATGACCAATCTGCTTCACGGCCTCGTCACGCATCCATTCGCCGTAGCGGCGAACATCCTCTGCAAGACCCTCAGCGCGGTTCCACCCGGTTTGAGTTCCAACTGCGCCAGGGAAGACTGGTTGCATACCCGCGAACTGTGGAGGAATCTCAATCAACGCCTTGTTGATTAGTACAGCCAGCGGGTTGAGATCGCTGGCATGCGCCTCAAGGCCGAGACGCTGCGCTTCAAGCGGGATTGCTCCACCGCCGGCGAAGGGATCAAGCACAGCGGGCAAGTCACCGTTGTTGCTCTTGCGAATCTCCTCGCGCGCCTGCCGTAGGAGGGTCTCGTCGTTGCTGTTCTCCCAGACAACGAGCTTCTCCAGCAACGCATGGAGTCGTGCGCGCTCTGCATCCTGAGCCTCGACAGTCGGGAACTCGTCAGGGCGTGATGACGGGTCATCGACGAGTTGAGCGAAGAGAACTGCGCGCGCTGCTGCGAGCGGCCGACGTGCCCAGTACAGGTGCAGTGTCGAGGGGTGCCCGTGCCGGATCGACTTCTCACGCGATGCCTCGGCGTTGATTGCTTCCAGCGGTAGCGAGACTTCGATGAGCTTCTTCTTGGGTGCGTTGGTCACTGTGCTTCTCTCGCTGGCGTCGGGCTGGTTGCTGTCAGTGGTGTGGGTCATCGCGGTGGTCCTCCGCGTTCCCAGTAGTTGCGCCAGACCTCGTTGTAGGAGCGGGTGGTCGCGGATGGCTCAAGGTGGGTGAAGGCGTCGCTCACGTAGCGCAACCGGTCGTTGTCGGCGCCGCTGGTCGAGACCTCGACCAGGGCGAGCCGGTGCCGGTCGCCTTGGGTCTGGGCGAAGGTGATCTCGTTGGTTGTGATGGTGAAGGTGTCGGAACCTTCGATGCGGCCCTTGACCTCGATGTAGTGGACGAAGCCGTTCCGGTCGGTGGACTGGATGTCGTAGCCGGGGTTGTTGCGCGGCATCTCGACGGGTTCGCGTCCGAGTGCTCGCTCGGCGGCGAGCACGGATTCGACCGCTCGCCGCTCGACTTCCTCGGTCTGGCGGGCAAAGGTCTGCGCTTCAGGCTCAGCATCGGTCACAAGAAGCGCACTGGGGAGGATCAGCGCAGCGCCGCGGATGACGGCGGGCACGGCGACAAGGTTGGTGGCCTCGTCGAGCTGTTCGAGGCGGTGGCTCAGGCGCTCATCGAGCTGCCGAGCGCGAACGAGTGCGGTCTCGGCGCGGAGCCGACCGACGGTGCCTGCTCGTTCGAGGGCTTCGAGGCGGTTGTGTTCGCGATCCCAGTGGTTGATCTCGGCCAGCAGGCGATCCTTCACCTGCGTTCGGGTGCGCGCGGTCTCGATGTCGAGTCGGGTCTTGATCTCGTCCATGCGGGGCTGGAGCCCTTCACGGTAGGCCCAGGCGCGCACGAGCTTCTCGTGGTTCTGTCGCGCCCAGTCGCTGCCCGTGATGTCAGCGATGGCTTCGGTCTCGGTCGAGTCGGGGCGGTCGTAGTCGAGGTATGGGGGTGCTGCGGACACGGTGACGGTGCCGTCTTGTTCGAGGAGCGGGTAGTCGAAGTGATGAGAGACCGTGTCGGCATCGGCAGCCGTATTCTCGATGCGCTGCTCGACGCTGAACATCAGCATCGGCGCATCGGTCTGCTTAGTGCGCCGATCGACCAGCACCGTGCCTTGCTTGAGAGTGGGGCCGAGGTCGTCAATGGTCGCCTCGATCACGGCATGCAGCAACGGATGGCCAGGTGCAATCAGGGAGGCATCGGCGAGACCGTCGGGGTGCATCCGTGAGAGTTCGAAGGTGATGCGCTCGTACTGCTCGGCGACGGGCGCCCATCGGTTGAGGCGACGCGCAGCGTCGATCACGCGGGCCGGAACGCGGGTGATCTCGTAGCGCCCCTTCTCCCGCTTACGGATACGCCCGCCGAGCCGTGTGAGCGCGGGGAGGAAGAAGGCGGCGATGTAACCGGGCTGGAGTCGGCGTTCACGGGCCTTCTCCATACGTGCCCGAACTTCGTCGAGGTTGAGTGCGGAGAACATCTCGGGGTGGAGGGCGCGTTCCGCGAGCATCTCGTCGAGGCCGTGGGAGACACCGGCGTCGATGATGCGGTCGAGCTTGGCCTTGACCTGGGGCTGGTCGCCGTAGCGGATCGCCTCGATCAGCAGGTCACGCAGCGAGCGCTCTTGGAAGGCGTCGGCGTCGCCGAGTACGTTGAAGAGGTTGCCGTTGTAGGCGATCGACATCTGGTCGATCTTCGCCAGCAGCCGGGTGAACACGTCGCCCTCGCGGGTGTCTCTGGCGACCATGTTCCACAGGTGGCAGACCTCGCGCTGGCCGATGCGGTGGATGCGACCGAAGCGCTGCTCGATGCGGTTCGGGTTCCAGGGCAGGTCGTAGTTCACCATCAGGTGCGCACGTTGAAGGTTCAGACCTTCGCCAGCGGCGTCCGTGGCCAGCAGGACCACGGTGTCGGGGTTGTGGGTGAAGCGTTCGCGGGCAATCTTGCGGTCTTCGCGTCGGGTTCCGCCGTGGATCGTGATGACCGAATCGGCGCGCCCGAACTGGGCGGTGATCTTGGCTTGCAGGTAGTCGAGGGTGTCGCGGTGCTCGGTAAAGATGATGATCTTGCGTGCGTCACCCGAGCCGTCGTGAGTCAGGAGCTGCTCGTCGAGGATGGTGCGCAGCTGCACCCACTTCTTGTCATCGTCTTGCAGCCGGACGCGCCGAGCGACCTTGATGAGGTCTTCGAGGATCGCGATCTCCGCCCGCAACTCCGGGATCGTCTGCGCGGCCGTGGCAAGATCGACAACCTGGTCCGCTTGTTCCTCGAACTGGGCGCGTTCCTCGTCGGTCGTCTCCTGATCGAAGTCCTCGAAGTCATCGACCGAGAACGCAGGCAGCGCGTCGCTCCCGAAGTCGAGCGTGGCCTTACCTGTCGTCCATTCGTCGATGTGTGAAGAGATGGAGATGCTGAAGCGGGCATC
This sequence comes from Segeticoccus rhizosphaerae, assembly GCF_005222685.1. Taxonomy (NCBI): domain Bacteria; kingdom Bacillati; phylum Actinomycetota; class Actinomycetes; order Micrococcales; family Intrasporangiaceae; genus Segeticoccus; species Segeticoccus rhizosphaerae. The sequence continues at coordinate 5,865 of NZ_SWMA01000045.1, read as the reverse complement.
GTCGGTGATGCGCTGCATGTCGCGCAGTTTCGTGTCGAGGCGCTGTTGGCGTCGTTCCAGGGACCGCAAGATCGCTTCGGGGCTGGAGGCGAGGCGGCGTTGCAGCACGGTGAGCGCGAACCCGACGTTGTTGCCGCGCTTCTTGTCCCCGGCCTGGGCAATCCGCTCAGCGCGCCCCATCTCGGTGCGGACGTAATCGGTGACCTGTTCGTAGAGGTCTCGCTCGGCAGAGCTCAGCTCGTACTCGACCGTGTAGGCCTTGCGTTCGGGGAACAGCGGCTTGCCCTCGAAGGTGAGCAGGTCTTCCTTCACCATGCGGCGCATCAGGCCGTCGGTGTCGGTGCGGTGCACGCCCTGCCGGTACTGGCCCTCGAAGCGGTCGCGGTCCAGCAGTGACATGAAGAGCTGGAAGTCCTCTTCCTTGCCCGCGTGCGGGGTCGCGGTCATCAGCAGGAAGTTGTGCGCGGTCTCCGACAGCAGCCGTCCGAGCTTGAAACGCTTGGTCTCATCGACTTCGCCCGCCCATGACGAGTAGTGGGCCGACATGCGGTGGGCCTCGTCAACGACCGCGACATCCCAGGTGACCTCGCCGAGCTGCTCGCTCAGGTCTTCGCTGCGGGAGAGCTGGTCCATGCGGGCGATCAGGAACGGGTGCTCAGCGAAGACGTTGCGGCCCTGCGCATCGTCGACCATCTGGCGGCTGAAGATCTCGAAGCGCAGATCGAACTTCTGGCTGAGTTCCTCCCGCCACTGCTCCACGAGCCCACCGGGAGCGACGATGATCGCTCGCTCGCAGTCCGAGCGCAGGATCAGCTCCTTCAGATAGAGCCCGGCCATGATCGTCTTGCCCGCACCGGGGTCGTCGGCCAGCAGGAACCGCAGCGGGATGCGCGGCAGCAGTTCCTCATAGACCGCGCGAATCTGGTGCGGCAGCGGGTCAACATCCGAGCTGTTGACCGCGACCATCGGATCGTAGAGCGCGGCATACTTGATCCGCAGCGCCTCGGCTGCGAGCCGGAACTCGTCCGGGTCGGCATCGTAGGCCGGAGCGGAGTCGAAGTCACCCGCGACCTCGAACCGTGCCGCGTCGGCATCGGTGATCGCCCGCGCACCGCTGCGACCCGAGTCGTCACGGTAGAAGACCTCGAACAGCTCAGCGTCGATGGGATCGATGGCGATCAGCGTGACCGTCTGCCCCGGCACCAAGCCACGGAGGCGCTGGCCCGCACGCAGCGTCGCGAGCGTCAATGTCGTGTCGGTCGTCGCTTCTGTCACGAGGTGCCTCCTTCCGATTTTGGGCAGTGGATCAGGATATGTGGTGCCACCGACAAAGTGTTAGTGGCTCGGGGCGAGCGATGCGCTCACCCCGGTGCGGAGGGTTCGGAGTCGACGGCAGCGCCACCTCGTCGCACCCAGTCGTCGATCTCGCTGGCTTGGAACTTCCAGAGGCGTCCGACCTTGTGGGCGGGCATGGACTTCTCGGCGATCCAGGTGTAGACGGTGTCTTTGGTGACCCCGAGGTGGGCGGCGATGTCGTCTGCGGACAGCCACGGCTCAGCCACGTTGGTCCTCCCTCGCTCAATGGCCCAGGCAGGCCAACACTCACGATGATACCGGTGGAGGTACGGCTTGAGTTGGGTTTCTCCGGGCGTGGCCGAACGAGATGGGTGCCGAGGGTGGTCGCTCCGTTCAGCGATCAGCGCGGGACACGTGCTTGAAGCCAGGTCGTCACTGCTTCCTGCCACCGGTCGGGGTCGGAGTTCCAGCAGAGGGTGTGGCCGGCGTCGAAGGGCTCCAGCTCGACGAGGTCCGGGCGGGCGTGTCGGAGTGCTTGTGAGAGCTGGATCGGTACGGATTCGTCTCGCGTGCCGTGGAGGATCAGGGTCGGCGTCGTGAGGTCTGCTGATCGTGCGGTCCAGTCGAAGGAGCGAACGGGGATGCGGCCCGGCAACCCGACTGCACGTGCCAGTGGGGTGACGGTGAGCCACGGGATCGCCAGGTGGCCGGCTGCTGCGGGCAGTCCGCTACGGACGCAGTTGGCCTTGATGACTTCGGTCCAGTCGAGGACGGGTGAGTCGAGGACGAGCGCGGCGATCAGCTCCTCGTGTCGCGGGTGGCTGGCGAGCTGGAGGGCGATCGCGGCACCCATCGACCAGCCGAAGAACACGATCTGGCGAGCACCGCGTCGGACGGCGTATCCGATGGCTTCGTCAACGTCGGCCATCTCCGTATCGCCAAGGGTTGAGCGGCCGGCGCCGGCTCGTGGCCCTTCCGTGGTGTTGCGGTAGCTGACGACGAGGGAGGTGTAGCCGAGTTCGGTTGCGGCGAGGACGCCGCGGAGGGTGCCGGCGCGGGTGCTGCCGAGGCCGTGGATGTGGATCGCCCACGTCGAAGGGTCGCCGTCGATGCGCCAGGCCGGGCATGGCCCTGCCGGAGTGGTGATGGTGATGTCGCGGGCGTGGAGTCCGGCGTCGGCTGGGGTGGCGTAGTAGATGCCGCTCCACGAAGCGCAACCGCCGCCCCCTGGGATGAGGCCCGCTGTGGTGCCCGTGACTCGCCGAGCGACGCGAGTGGGTCCGCGATCGACGATCTCGGTCGAGAGTTGTGCCCGGCCGCCGTGCTCGAACCAGAGGTTGTAGATGCCGGGAGCGGTGGTCTGCTCGGTGCGGTCGAGCACGATCAGGTCGCCGTCGCCGTCGCCGTCGTGCTCGACTGCTCGAATAGTGAGGTCGAACGTTCGTGGGCCGACAGGTGCGGTGAGTCGGCGCGCGATTGCATACCCGATCCCGGCAGCCGTTGCCGTCACGATCCCGCTGCCGAGAGCGATGCGCAAGATCACGATCTGCGTTCCTCAACGTGCGGAACGGGCAAGGCCGCCGCTGCGGAAGCATCGCTTCCAACTAGGTGGCTCTCGGCGCATTCGAGTAGGTCGCGGTCCTCGGCGCTGATGTCGAAGGTGATGCGGGGGTCGATCATCGCGTCGCGGATTTCGACGATCACTCGGTGTAGGTGACCTTCGGGGTCTTCGCTGTTAGCCGCGAGGGGGTCGGCCTGGCTCAGCCCGGGCCGCGCGCGCGTCGCTCGGAGCCAAAGCGGCTCCAGCTGCGCAGTGAACGTGATCGTCTGCCTCTGCCGGGCGTGGTGCTGGGCGCGACGGACGGCGGGTTGGACGGCGAACCCAGCGCAGAGGAACAGGAAGGTGAGTGCGGACAGTGGATTGTAGGCGGGCTGAATGGTGTGCATGAGGTCGAGGTGGCCGATTGCGTGGGCGATGTCCATGACGATCACGGTGAGGCAGAGAGCGACGCCAAACGCTGATCCCAGGCTCAACAGCGCAGCGGGCAGGCGCTGAATGCCGGTGCTGTCGCGATACTGCCGCGTGGCGAGGACGAGCATCGTCGCGATGACGAGTGCTCCGTAGCTGAAGTTGATGATCGAGTAGACCGCTGCTGCTGGTTGCGCGCCGAGGTCGCTCATGAATCGTGTCGTGGTGGTGCCGCGGTCGATGAACAGGAACGATGCGGTGATCGCGAGCAGCGCGATGAGCAGGACGGGGGCGCTGACGGCGCCGCGGACGATCCTGGGCCGGTACTCGCCGGTCTTCATGACGCCCCGCCCGAGGAAGAAGAGCCCGACCATAAGGAGAGCGTCCGCGATCAGCGTCGCGATGTTCGTGCCGCCGAGGAGCGGATCGACGACCGTGTAGATGCCATCGACATTCAGCGTCATCGCGATGGCAATGGTAAAGGCGGCGTAGGTGATGCTTCTGTCGGTGCGTTTGCGGCGGAAGATAAGCAGGCTCGCCACGAGCGCCCACATGAGCGTCGCGACGAGCATCTGGATCATCCGAATATCTCCGAGAATGCCGACTCTGCGAACACTGATCCTCGGATGCCGGCGGCGAGCTTGTCGGCGAGGGACTCGGCGGCGATCTCGGTTTCGCTGTCAAGGTCTTGCCGCCGGAGGAGGCGTCCTCGGGTGTAGGGCGGGATGTTGGGCAGCAGCGCCTCGTCGACGGTGCAGTCATCGCCTTCGCAGTGGCCGAGGACCATGTGGGCGAGTTCGTGGAGGATGAACTGCTGTCGGTGGAGTGTGGAGTCGGTGCGGGCGTGGAGCACGAGATCATCGGTATCGGTTGCCAGCCAGAGCGCGCAGAGGCCGTCGTGGGTATCGAGATTAGCCAGCTCAATGACTCGAAGCCTGCGGTGCCGCTGGTCCTGGACAGAGCGGAGGAGTTCGTCGAAGGTGAAGGTGTTGCCGAGCTGAAGGCCTGCGACGGCCGCCGATACGGTCTGTTCGGTATTCACGGTTCGCCCCTCTCAGTGGGGAGCAGCGACCGGTATCGGCTTGGCCTTGCGCGACACCCGTCAGTGCTCAGGCGTTGGTGTCATTTCCTCATCCAGGAATTTGGTAATGGCATGGAGTGCTTTCGGCGAGATGTCGCCGAGGGTGCGGGCTGCGTAAGACTTGACCTTCGCGGCACGCATGGACCGAACGAGATCAAGTTGCGCAGAGACCTTCTCGGGGGTGGCCGCACCGTCCTCACCGAGCAGGAACGCGGCGTCCACGTCGAAGAACTCCGCGAGCCCCTCGAACACGGCGGGGTCTTGGACGTAGCGGTGACCATTGATCATGTACGTCCAGCGCGATCGCGACAGGTTGGTGCCTCGTTCTTGGAGGTAGTCGGCGATCTGCGAGTAGGTCGGTTCCGTGCCGGACTCGGCGACGGCGACATCCATCAGGAGCCGCAGACGCTTGGCGAGGTCTTCGGCCGCAGCCTGACTCTCGTCGTCGGTCATGACGGGACCCCCTTCCCTTCGCGACGGGCAAGGCATCGATGTGATCCACCCTGAGGGTGGTTGTGCATGCTCAACCGTACGCGTTGAGCATGCACAAATCAAGGCTTGCGCATGCTCAACGGTCGGTGTTAGAACAGGACTCCGGGATGTTTTGAGCATGCTCAATGCTCGGTGCCGGTCTCGGCTCGGGCTGCCTCAAGGAGGTGAACGATGTCCAGCTCACGGTCTGGGCGCGGGTGTTCGCGACTACCTGCCAGGTGTACCGCCGCGCGCAACCTTGGCGCGGCCCGCCGAAGAGGAGGCCGGAGCATGGCATCGAACGAGGACGCCCGCGCGGCGCGAGAGGCGAAGCTCGACGAGCTGCACGAGAAGCTGACCGGTGCGGTCGAGTCGCTGGTCTCGGGTGACGACTGGCGGCATGCGCTGGCCTTCGCGGCACGGTTCCGGTCGCGGTCGTTCAACAACACGATGCTGATCTGGGTGCAGCACGAGGCGGCGTTCGAGGCTGGCCGGGTGCCCGAGCCTTTCCCCACCCTGGTTGCCGGGTACCGGCAGTGGCAGGGGCTCGGGCGGCAGGTGATGAAGGGCCAGCCGGGCTACATGATCTTCGCCCCGGTGACGGGCCGGTTCGCCTCATCCAATCCTGCCGATCCGAACTCCTGGCGTCGCCTGGGACCACGAGAGAAGCACAAGGTCAACGAGGTCGCGCGCTCGCGGATGGTCGGCGCGCGCCCGGCCTACGTGTGGGACGCCTCGCAGACCGACGGCGAACCGCTGCCGATGCCGCCCGCGCCTGCGCTGCTGGAAGGCGAAGCACCTTCGGGGCTCTGGGATGGGTTGGCCGGGCAGATTCGCGGGGCGGGGTTCAAGGTGCTGCGAGTGCCGCACGAGGGGATGATCTCCGGCGCGAACGGCATGACCGACTACGAGGCGCGCACCGTCGCGGTGCGGGAGAACATGGACCCTGCCGCGCAGGTCAAGACCCTCGCGCACGATCCGTTGACCGCACTAACTGGCTCGCTTCGTGGGGTTCTCGCCCGTGAGCGCGGAGATGACACGCGGGTGG
>NZ_SWMA01000044.1:0-32444 GCF_005222685.1 Segeticoccus rhizosphaerae | reverse complement strand
CGGGCTACCTGGACATGGTCGCCGCCGAGCTCAACGACCGGCCCCGCAAACGCCTCGGCTGGCGCACCCCCGCCGAAGCCCTCGACCAACTACTGTCGGAACAGTCAGATCCACACGGTGTTGCACCCACCGCTTGAATCCGCCGCCCCAAACCTCCCGAAGATTCCTCCGTCTCGGGTGGGTGGGCGGCGGCGGTGTCGCGGTGCGGGACTAGGCGAGGCGGGCGGCGATGGCGTCGCCGATCGCAGTGGTATGCCGTGCCGCGTCGCCCCGCTCGAGCAGGTCGGCGGCCACCGCGGCCTCGACCCGCGCGGCGTCGTCGCTCCGGCCGAGGTGGTCGAGCAACAGCGCGACCGACAGGATCGTCGCGGTGGGGTCGGCCTTGCCCTGACCCGCGATGTCGGGCGCCGAACCGTGCACCGGCTCGAACATGCTGGGCGCCGTGCCCTCGGGGTTGATGTTGCCCGACGCGGCCAGTCCGATGCCCCCCGCGATCGCGGCGGCGATGTCGGTGATGATGTCGCCGAACAGGTTGTCGGTGACGATCACGTCGAATCGCCCGGGGTCGGTCGTGAGGAAGATCGTGGCCGCGTCGACGTGCAGGTAGTCGGTGGACACGTCGGGGAACTCGGCCCCCACCTCGTCGACGGTGCGCCGCCAGAGGTGACCGGCGTGGGTGAGCACGTTGTGCTTGTGCACCAGGGTGAGGTGCCGGCGCTCGCGCCCCTGCGCCCGGGCGAACGCGTCGCGCACGACCCGCTCCACGCCATACCGGGTGTTGACGCTGACCTCGGTCGCGACCTCTGCCGGGGTGCCGACGCGCAGCGCGCCGCCGTTGCCGACGTAGGGCCCCTCGGTGCCCTCGCGCACGACGACGAAGTCGATGCCGTCCGGGGCGACGCGATCGACCGCGAGCGGGCTGGCCACCCCGGGGTAGAGGCGGGCGGGACGCAGGTTGACGTAGTGGTCGAAGGCGAAGCGCAGTCGCAGCAGGAGTCCGCGCTCCAGGACCCCGCTCGGGACGCCGGGGTCGCCGACCGCCCCGAGCAGGATCGCGTCGTGGCCGCGCAGCTCCTCGAGCACCGAGTCAGGCAGGGTCTCCCCGGTGGCGTGCCACCGACGGGCGCCCAGGTCGTAGTCGCTGGTCTGGAGCTTGAGCCCGTCGCCGGTGACGGCCTCGAGGACCTTGAGCCCCTCGGCGACCACCTCCGGCCCGATGCCGTCTCCCCCGATGACGGCGAGGTTGATCGTGTCCTGCGCTGCGTTGGCCATGACCGTCATGGTAGGCACCGTCTTGCATCGTGGATACGGCGTCTCATATGACGAACGGCCTCCCCCTGGAGGTGGGGAGGCCGTTCGAGGGCACTGCTCGGGCTCCTGCAGCCCGAGCGCGCGATCAGTCGCGCAGGTCCATCGACTCCTGCAGGGCGCGGCGCGCTTCAGCCTGTTCTTCGGTCATGTCGTTCACGTCCTTCTGGCCGGCCGTCCGGCGTAGGTCACGTTCGTTGGTGGTGCGTCTCGGATCGATCGGTATGCCGATCGCGTCGTCAGCGGGCAGCGCGGGGTCTCCGCGGCAGGCTGCTGACTTATCGAGACCCGCCGCGGCAGCGAAGGATGAGGAACTGCCGCGTCATGTACTCGAGAGTACGGGCCGGGGTCCGGTCGCTGGTACCCCTTATCCACATGCTGGACGGATCGGGCCGGCCGCCCACGCTTCTGCTTCCTACCGGACGACCCCGGACGACCCCGGACGGCTACGGACGACCACCGACGACGAGGCCCCGCTGCCCGGGGCCGGGGCCGGGGGACGCCGGTGGCGGGATCGCGGCTGGCTCAGCGGGTCTGCGCGCGGGTGCGAAGCAGGCTGCCGCCCCCGGGCGCGGCGAGCAGCCCGTTGCCGAGGTCGTCGCCGACGTACCAGGCGGTGGCCCGGTGCCCGTCCGCGCTGACCGGAGCGGCGGCCTCGTCGTCGGGGGCGAACGGGAAGGCCCGCAGGCCGACCATGAGGGGGTCGCCGGTGCCCATCCCGAGCCGCACCGGGCTGAGCTCGCGGACCGTGGCCGGTCCTCGCACGGCTCTGCCACGGCGGACCCTGCCCTGGGCCGAGACGGCACGCCACGGCGACCGGCGCAGCGCGCGGCGGGCCCGGCGGCACTGGGCCAGCCCGGCCAGCGCGGCCACCGCGACCGCCACGGCGAGGACGCACGCGATCGCGAGCAGCACCGCCGGCCAGCCCGGTCGGCCGCCGGGGTCGTGCAGGAGCAGTGTCGCAACGGCTGCGGCGCCCAGCACGGCCGCGAGACCGAGACAGCCTGCTGCGACGCGGGCGAGCCGCCGGGTGTGCTCCTGCAGGAAGGTGCGCGCCATGGGTGAGTCGAGGGCGGGCCCGGGACCCGGTGGCGCCGGTTCGAGCGCTCGTGCGGTCGAGGCCGGCGGCGCGATCCCCCCGCCTCGTCGCGCTCGGTGCAGCAGCACGTTGCCCGCGTAGAGCGCCGCCCCCACCACCAGCACCACGCCGAGCACGCTGAGCGGACGGACCCGGACGCGGGTGAGCACCAGCCCGGCGACGAGGGCCACCCCCAGGTAGAGCCAGGAGCGCGGGATCGACTTCACGGATCGGAGTCTAGGGACTCGGCCACCGCACAGAAGTTGCTGGGGACCGGCGTCGTCGACGACGCCGATCCCCAGCAACTTCGTGTCTGGGCGCGGAATGTCCGGGCGCGGACCTCCGGGTCAGCGGGAGGCGGTGCCCTCGGTGTAGTCGGAGTCGCCCGTCTTGATCCAGCCCATCAGCTCGCGCAGCTTGCGGCCGGTCTGCTCGATCGGCTGTCCCTCGGCCTCGGCGCGCAGCCGCTTGAACTCCGGAGCACCCGCGTCCTGGTCCTTGATGAACCGGTCGGCGAAGGCGCCACTCTTGATGTCGGCGAGCACGCCCTCCATGTTCTTCTTGACATGCTCGTCGATGACGCGCGGACCGGAGACGTAGTCACCGAACTCGGCGGTGTCGGAGATCGACCAGCGCTGCTTGGCCAGGCCGCCCTCATACATCAGGTCGACGATGAGCTTGAGCTCGTGCAGGCACTCGAAGTAGGCGATCTCGGGCTGGTAGCCGGCCTCGGTGAGCACCTCGAACCCGGTCTGCACCAGCCGCGAAGCCCCACCGCAGAGCACGGACTGCTCACCGAACAGGTCGGTCTCGGTCTCCTCGGTGAAGGTCGTCTTGATCCCACCGGCACGCAGGCCCCCGATCGCCTTGGCGTAGGACTTGGCCAGGTCCCAGGCCTTGCCGCTCTCGTCCTTCTCCACGGCGAGCAGCACGGGCACGCCTCTGCCGTCGACGTATTCGCGGCGCACGAGGTGTCCCGGACCCTTGGGGGCCACCATCGCCACGTCGATGCCGGCGGGCGGGTTGATGTAGTCGTAGCGGATGTTGAAGCCGTGGCTGAAGAAGAGCGCGTCGCCCTCCTTCAGGTTGGGCTCGATCGCGTCGGCGTAGAGCGCCCGCTGCACGTGGTCGGGCGCGAGGATCATGATCAGGTCCGCCTCGGCGCAGGCCACGTCCGGTGTCACGACCTTGAGCCCCTCGGCCTCGGCCTTGGCCCGCGACTTCGAGCCCTCGAGCAGCCCGACCCGCACGTCGACGCCCGAGTCGCGCAGGCTCAGTGCGTGGGCGTGCCCCTGGCTGCCGTAGCCCAGCACAGCGACATGGCGCCCCTGGATCAGCGAAAGGTCTGCATCGTCGTCGTAGAACATCTCGGCCACGTCGGCCACTCCTTCGAGTTGGGTTGTGTTCGTTGGTCACACACGGTATGCCGTGTGCCTGGCTGGTGTCGCGGCCGTCCGTCAGGCGGTCCGCAGCGCGCGGTCGGTGATCGAGCGCGGTCCTCTCCCGATCGCGACCATGCCCGACTGCACGAGCTCCTTGACGCCATACTGCTCGAGCATCCGCAGGAACGCCTCCAGCTTGTCGCCCGTGCCGGTCGCCTCGATCGTGATGGCGTCCGGTGAGACGTCGACCACCTTGGCGCGGAACAGCTCGACGATCTCGAGCACCGCCGAACGGGTCTGTCCGTCGGCCCGCACCTTGATCAGGATGATCTCCCGCTGGACCGAGGCGTCCCGCTCGAGCTCAACCACCTTGATCACCTCGACCAGCTTGTTGAGCTGTTTGGTGAGCTGCTCCAGGGCCAGTGACTCGACGTCGACGGCCACGGTCATCCGCGAGATCTCGGCGATCTCGGTCGGACCGACCGCGAGCGAGTCGATGTTGAAACCACGCCGCGAGAAGAGTCCGGCGATCCGGGCCAGGACACCGGGCTTGTTCTCGACCAACACCGACAGGGTGTGCTTGCTCATCCCGTCCTCCTATTCCTCGTCCCGATGCCAGACGGGGGTGCCGCCGCGCGCGATCTGGATCTGGTCGTTGCTCACTCCGGCGGGCACCATCGGCCACACCATCGCGTCGCGCTCCACCACGAAGTCGATCACCACCGGCCGGTCGTTGATCTCCATGGCCCGGTTGATGGTGGCGTCGACGTCCTCGACCGACTCGCACCGCAGCCCCACGCAGCCGTAGGCCTCGGCCAGCTTGACGAAGTCGGGCACCCGCTGGCCGACGCTCGTGTGCAGGTCGGTGTTGGAGTAGCGCTCGTTGTAGAAGAGCGTCTGCCACTGCCGGACCATGCCCAGGCTGGAGTTGTTGATGATCGCGACCTTGATCGGGATGTCGTTGATGACGCAGGTCGCGAGCTCCTGGTTGGTCATCTGGAAGCAGCCGTCGCCGTCGATCGCCCAGACGGTGCGGTCCGGCTCGGCCGCCTTGGCGCCCATGGCCGCCGGCACCGCGAAACCCATCGTCCCGAGGCCGCCGGAGTTGATCCAGCTGTTGGGCCGTTCGTAGCTGATGAACTGCGCCGCCCACATCTGGTGCTGGCCGACTCCGGAGACGAAGGTCGAGTCGGGTCCGCTGATCGCGCCGAGCCGTTCGATGACGTACTGCGGCGGCACGCCGTCGCCCTCCGGAGCGGTGTAGCCGACGGGGAAGTCGGCCTTCCACTGCTGCACCTGGGCGCGCCACGCGGCACCGCGTTCGGCCACCGGCGGCTCCGTCTCCGCCGACAACGCCTCGAGGAGCTCGACCACCACCTCGTCGACGTCACCGACGATCGGCACGTCGGCCACCCGGTTCTTGGAGATCTCCGCCGGGTCGATATCGGCGTGGATGACCGCGGCGTCCGGCGCGAAGGTGGACAACACACCGGTGACCCGGTCGTCGAACCGCGCGCCGAGGGTGATCAGCAGATCCGACTTCTGCAGGGCGGTCACCGCGGCGACGCTGCCGTGCATCCCCGGCATGCCGAGGTGCAGCGGATGGCTGTCGGACACCGCACCGCGGGCCATCAGCGTGGTCACCACCGGGATCTGGGTCAGCTCGACCAGCTCCCGCAGCTTGGCGCTCGCACCCGCGCGGATCACGCCGCCGCCGACGTAGAACACCGGCCGCCTGGACTCGCGGATCAGGCGGGCCGCTTCCCGAATCTGCTTGGCGTGCGGGCGAGTCCCCGGGTGGTATCCAGGCAGCGCGACCTTGGGCGGCCAGTCGAAGGTCGTCTGCGCCTGGAGCGCGTCCTTGGCGATGTCGACCAGCACCGGCCCGGGGCGGCCGGTCGAGGCGATGTGGAAGGCCTCGGCGATCACCCTCGGGATGTCGTCCGCCCGCGTCACCAGGTAGTTGTGCTTGGTGATCGGCATGCTGATGCCCCGGATGTCCGCTTCCTGGAAGGCATCCGTGCCGATCGACCGCGAATTGACCTGGCCGGTGATGGCGACGATCGGGACCGAGTCCATGTAGGCGTTCGCCAGCGGGGTGACCAGGTTGGTGGCGCCCGGTCCGCTGGTCGCCATGCAGACTCCCACCCTGCCGGTCGCCGACGCGTAGCCCTCGGCGGCGTGCCCGGCACCCTGCTCGTGACGGACGAGCACGTGCCGGACCTTGGTCGAGTCCAGCAGCGGGTCGTAGGCCGGCAGGATGGCCCCACCGGGGATCCCGAAGACCGTGTCGACCCCGACCGCCTCGAGCGCCTGGACCAGGCTCTGGGCTCCCGTGACCGGCTGGGCCGCGCGCAGGGCGGGCCGTGCTGCCAGGTCGGCGGGGGTCGGCGCAGCGTGCGCCGCCGCGGGGGCGGGCCGGGTCGCGGTGGCCTTGCCATCCGTCACTGTCGTCACCACTTTCGAAGTTCGCGGGCTCGTGCCCGAATCAGGTACAAAAAAACCCCTCGTCCGCCGTGGACATGAGGGGCAGCGTGCGAGCTCCGGTCGGAGCCAGCACGCTAGGGGAGTACGAGGATTCGGGCCACGGACCCACAGTCCACCACCCCGCACCGGGTGTCAATCGGTCCCGCCTGTCATCTCGCCATCCGGACGTGACGTCCGTCTCCCGGACCACTCGGCACACACGCCACAGCGGTATGCCGAGTGGTCGCCGCGCTCAGCCGCAGACCGCACCCTTGGACGCGCTCCCGACCAGCCTGCGGTACTTGGCGAGCACGCCCCGGGTGTACTTCGGCTCCGGGTGGGTCACGCCGGCCGCCCGGCGCCGGGCCAGCTCCTCGTCCTCGACCAAGAGGTCGAGGGTCCCCGCGGCGACGTCGAGCCGGATCCGGTCGCCGTCGTGGACAAAGGCGATCGGCCCCTCGTCGACGGCCTCCGGGGCCACGTGCCCGACGCACAGGCCGGTGGTGCCTCCCGAGAACCGGCCGTCGGTGAGCAGAAGCACGTCCTTGCCGAGCCCGGCGCCCTTGATGGCACCGGTGACCGCGAGCATCTCGCGCATGCCGGGGCCGCCCTTGGGTCCCTCGTAGCGGATCACCACGACGTCGCCCTTGCCGAGCGCGCCGCCCTCGACCGCATCCATCGCGGCCCTTTCGCCGTCGAAGACCCGGGCAGTGCCCTCGAACACGGACTCGTCGAAGCCCGCGGACTTCACGACCGACCCCTCCGGCGCGAGCGATCCGGTCAGGATGGTGAGGCCGCCGGTCTGGTGCATCGGGGTGTCGAGAGCCCGGATGACCTTCCCGTCGATGTGCGGGGGGTTGAGTTCCTCGAGGTTCTCGGCCATCGTCTTGCCGGTGACGGTGAGGCAGTCGCCGTGCAGCAACCCGGCCTCGAGCAGGGTCTTCATCACCACGGGGATGCCCCCGATGTGGTCGATGTCCTTCATGACGAACTGGCCGAACGGCTTCACGTCCGCCAGGTGCGGCACCTTGGCGCCGACCCTCCTGAAGTCCTCGATGGTCAGGTCGACCTCGGCCTCGTTGGCGATGGCGAGCAGGTGCAGGACCGCGTTGGTCGAGCCGCCGAAGGCCATCACGACCGCGATGGCGTTCTCGAAGGCCTCCTTGGTCATGATCTGGCGCGCGGTGATCCCCCGGCGGAGCAGCTCGACCGCGGCCTCGCCCGACTTGCGCGCGAAACCGTCGCGGCGCCGGTCGGTGGCCGGCGGGGCGGCCGAGCCGGGCAGCGACATCCCGAGGGCCTCGGCGACCGCAGCCATCGTGTTGGCGGTGTACATCCCGCCACAGGCGCCCTCCCCCGGACAGATGGCGCGCTCGATCGCGTCGACGTCCGACTCGGGGATCTTCCCTGCGGCGCACGCACCCACCGCCTCGAAGGCGTCGATGATCGTGACCTCCTTCTCGGTACCGTCGGAGAGCTTGGCGATGCCGGGCAGGATGGACCCGGCATACAGGAAGACCGAGGCGAGGTCGAGCCGCGCGGCCGCCATCAACATCCCGGGCAGCGACTTGTCGCACCCGGCGAGCAGCACTGAGCCGTCGAGGCGTTCGGCCTGCATGACGGTCTCCACGGAGTCGGCGATGATCTCGCGGCTCACCAGCGAGAAGTGCATCCCCTCGTGCCCCATCGAGATGCCGTCGCTGACGCTGATCGTGCCGAACTCGAGCGGGTAGCCACCCGCCGTGTAGACACCGTCCTTGACCGCCTTGGCGAGCCGGTCGAGGGACAGGTTGCACGGCGTGATCTCGTTCCACGAGCTGGCCACGCCCACCTGCGGTTTGGCGAAGTCGTCGTCGCCCATCCCGACCGCGCGCAACATGCCACGGGCCGCGGCCTTCTCGATCCCGTCCGTGACGTCCCGGCTACGGGGCTTGATGTCGATCTGGGTCTGCGCGGAGCTCACGTCGGCACTCATGCCGAGGATTGTATGGCGGACCGTCCGGTCCGTGGACGGGCGTCCCGGATCGCGGGCGTCACCCGACCACGTCAGGTGCCCCTGTCCGCCATCCGCTCGGCGAGCTGCGCGAAGGACTCCTTGACCATGTCGGCGTAGAGGTTGGCGCCCTCGATCCCCGGGTGGACGTGGTCGGACTGCAGCATGCCGGGATGGGCCGAGATGGTCTGGTGCCAGTCGGCGATGATCACGTTGGGGTAGCTGCTCGCGATCTCGGCCAGCGCCGCGTTGGCGTCGGGGATCCAGTCGCTCACGCCATACAGGTTGACCAACACGATCATCCGGTCCGGGCCGAGCGCATCGAGCACGTCGCGGACGGTCTGCCGGTCGGCGATGCCGCCGTTGGTGCCGAAGTCGAGGATGACGGCCTGTCGGACGGTGCCCTCGGCGAGGCGCTGCTGCACGGCGGCCCTGCCGTCGGGCCACTGCCGGTTGGACTTGGCGTCCATCATGATGCCGGGGAACCGGTCGGCGAGGCCGGTGGCGCTCGTGACCACCAGGGAATCGCCGAAGGCGGTGATCTGCCTGCCGGTCGGGACGCGAGCGGAGCGCTTCGCCGCCGCCGTGCCGGACTCGTTCTTGGCCGCCGACGGCTTCCCGGAGGACGGGCTGGTGGCGGGTTGCCCCGAGCGCTCCGTCGTCGGAGACGGTGCGGCGGTCGGCGTCTCGGTGGCGCTGCCGGCGGTGCCGGTGGGGTTCGGCGTCGTGACGTGCGACGGTGACGAGTCGGCAGTGGACCGCGCGGTCAGCTGCTCATTGGCCTCGATCTGCCGTTGCACGGAGGACTTGTCCGGGGCTGCGGCAATGGCCACACCGCAGGCGGAGACGAGCAACAGGGTCGTGGCGGCGGCGATCTTGGGGACGCGTGCGCGCGGCCAGGACTGGCGCAGCCCGCCGGCGAACTCACGCAGCGCACCCGCGAAGCCGAGTCGCCGCACCGGCACCTCGAGCCACCGGTAGGAGGCAGCAGACACCGCGAGCGTCACGGCGAGGGCCAGGGCCCGGCCGAACCAGGACAAGCGCGAGTCGGGCACCGTTGCCGGCAGCGCCTCGGTGACGATGAGGATCACCGGCCAGTGCCACAGGTAGATGCCGTAGGAGCGCTCGCCGACCCAGACCACCGGTCGCAGCTCGAGGACCGACCGGAGCGGGCTCGGGCCGGCGAGGAGGCAGGCGATCAGACCGGCGGTCAGCAGGCTGCCCAGCAGGATCCCGCCGCGGAAGGTCAGCACCGTCGACTCGCGCAAGCCGAACATGAGCCCGGCCAGACCCGCCAACATGGCCAGGGACGCCGGCGTCCGCCACCGCGCCCAGCGCTGCTCGGTGAGCAGGCTGCCCTCGGGCGAGGACCAGAAGAACGCCAGGCCCACGCCGATCATCAGGCCGAACAGGTGGGTGTCGGTGCCGTAGTAGACCCGGGTCGCATCCTGTCCGGGGCTCACCAGCAGCCCCATCAGCAGGGCCGAGGCGCCCGCGAGCCCCAGGGCGATGGCGATGCGGTGCCGGGAACTCGGCACCAGCGCGAGGATGATGGCCAGGGCGATCGGCCAGAAGAGGTAGAACTGCTCCTCCACCGCCAGGGACCAGAAGTTCACGAAGAGCTGCGGTGCGGTCTGCGAGAAGTAGCTGGATCCGGCCGAGATCTCGAGCCAGTTGTTGCTGAAGGTCAGCGCGCCGAGCACCTGGCGACCGATGTGGACCAGCAGGTCGCCCTCGGTCAGGGCCGCCGCGGGCACGGTGACCAGGACAACCAGGGCGATGGCAGGGATCAACCGGCGCGCGCGGCGCAGCCAGAAGGACGGAAGGTTGAGCCGACCGTGCGACCGCAGCTCACGGATCAGCAGGGTCGTGATGAGGAAACCGCTGAGGACGAAGAAGACGTCGACGCCGAGGAATCCCCCGGGCAGAGTCTGGGAGCGCAGGTGGAAGATCAGGACCGCCAGCACCGCGATCGCGCGCAGCCCGTCGAGCCCCTCGATGCGACCGGTCTGGTGCCGGACCCTCGACCCATCCGCCATGACTCGCCCTTCGACCCCTCGGTGCGGCCTTACCACTGGTGTCAAGCGTAGGGGCGGAGCCCTCTGTTCACGGGGAGGCGCACCGGGCCGGCCGCGCGTGTCCCTCCCCGGTCAGGGAGGAGTCGCGGGACTCTCGGTGGACCGTCAGCCACCCGCGACCGACGGCAGGACGTGCACCACCGCGCCCGGCATGACCACCGTCTGCAGGCCACTGCCTCTCCGCGCGTCCTCGCCATCGACGAAGAGGTTGACGTGCCGGCGCAGGGCGCCCGTCTCGTCGCGTAGCCGCCGGACCAGCTCGGGCCAGCTGTCGCTGAGGGCACTGAGCAGCTGGTCCAGGGGCACTCCGGCCTCGTCCACGGCGACGCGCAGCTCACCGGCGCCCCCGGCCAGGTCCCGCAGGACTCCCGGGATCCGCAGTCGCACCTCTCCCGTCACGGTCCGTGTCATTCGTCCCTGCCCTGGGTCACTGGTCGCGCTCCTGGATACCCCGCCGCCGCTCATGGCAACGCGGCCGCGCGGACACACAACACGTCCGGCAGCTGCTCGGCCAGGCGCTCGAAGCTGCGCCCAGCGTCGATCGAGACGAAGACGTCACCGTTGCGGGTGCCCACGTAGACGCCCGCCTCGTGGTGGTCGTCGATGGCCGCCGCGTCGCGCAGCACACAGGTGTAGGAGGGGTGTGGCAGGCCGTTGCTCTGCTTCTGCCAGGTGCCGCCCGCATCGGTGGAGTGCTGCAGCTGCAGCTCGGCCTCCGGTGGGATGCGCTCGCCGTCGGCGACGACCGGCACGACCCACAGCTCGTCGCCATGGCTCGGGTGAGCCAGCACCGTGAAGCCGAAGTCGGTCGGCAGGCCGTCGGCGATGGAGGTCCAGGTCTGTCCGCGGTCGTCGGATCGGTAGACGCCGTGGTGGTTCTGGGCGTAGAGCCGCGTCGGCGTCGAGCTGTCGCGCGCCACCTTGTGCACGCACTGTCCGAACTCCGGCCACGGGTCGGGGTTGTAGGGCGCCTTGATGCCCTTGTTGGCCGGAGACCACGACTTGCCGCCGTCACCCGTCGTGTAGACACCCCCGGTGCTCATGGCGACCACCATCGAGGCCGGGTCCTGCGGGTCGGGCAGGACGGTGTGGATCGCTCCTCCGCCGAAGCCCTCGCCCCACTCCGTGCGGTGCGGGTGGTCCCACAGCCCCTGCACGAGCGAGAAGCTCTGACCACCGTCGGCGCTGCGCCACAGGGCGTGCGGCTCCGTGCCCGCCCAGACCACGTCGTCGTCGGTCGGGTCCGCGACGATCTGCCAGACGCGTTCGAGCGCCGCCCCGGTCTTCTCCGGGAACTGGATGGCACCGTGCGGCGTCTCCTCCCAGGTGCTGCCCAGGTCGTCGCTGTGCAGGACGGTCGGCCCCCAGTGTTCGGAGCGGGTCCCGACCAGCAGTCGCCGCCGGCCGGCACGGGTGTCGATGCCGATGCTCGGCACCTCGTGCATCAGGAAGTGCGGCCCGTCCAGGGCCCAGCTTCGGCGGTCGCTGCTGTGGGCGAGCCAGAGCCCCTTGCGGGTGCCGATCGCCACGAGTGTCTGCGTCATCCCCACAGTGTGACGTGGGCCACTGACAGGTGCCAGATCTTTCTCGGCGCAACCCGGCGCCGGCTCGTCAGGCCAGGTGCCCGACCCGTCAGGCGCCGTGCACCACGTTGCGCAGCGGACGCCCAGAGGCGAAGGCCTCGAGCTGTTCGCGCAGCAGTGCCGCCGCACGCGGTGGGAAGGCGGACGTCGCGCCCCCGATGTGCGGCGTGACGAGCACACCCGGGCTCCTCCAGAGCGGGTGGCCGTCGGGCAGCGGCTCGGGTTCGGTGACGTCGAGCGCCGCCATGACCCGGCCGCTCGCGGTGGCTTCCAGCAGCGCGTCCGTGTCGACCACCGGGCCGCGTGCGACGTTGACCACGAGGGCGCCGTCGGGCAGTGCAGCGAGGAACTCGCGGTCCACGAGGTGCCGGGTGGACGGGGTCAGGGGCACGATGAGCACGACCACGTCGTGGCGCGGCAGCAGGGCCGGCAGCTCGTCGATGCCGTGCACGTGCGGGACCAGGTCGTCGCCGGACCGGGCGCGGGTGGCCACGGCCGTCATACTCGCCTCGAACCCGTCCAGCCGCCGCGCGATGGCGTGGCCGATCGATCCGTAGCCGATGATCAGGACCTTGCGGTCGGCGAGCGAACGACGCGTGTGGTCGGGAGCCCACGTGGCCTGTTCCTGGGCGCGGACGAACTGCGGTATGCCGCGCAGCGACGCCAGCATGAGGGCCACCGCGAGCTCCGCGGTCGACGCGTCGTGGACGCCGGTCGCGTTCGCCAGCTGGACCCCCTCGGGCACCATCGGCAACACGTCCTCATAGCCCGCCGACATCAGCTGGACCGCCCGCAGGCGGGGCAGCTCCGACAACCTCGTGAGCACGCTGCGGTCGCCCATGTAGGGCGGGACCACGAGCTCCGCCTCGGCCAGCCGGCTGGGGTCGGAGACGATGTCCCACGCGATCGGCTCGATCCCGGCCACCGGCCCGACGTCCTCGATCCAGCCCTCGTCCGGAAGCGTCACCACAGTCATGGCCCTGACGGTAGCCCGGTGCGCCCCGGGGGCGGGCACCGAGTCCGGTCCTCGGCCGGGCCTGCCCCCTGCCGGGCCAGGTCGCTCCGTCTCGCTCCGGGATGGGCCCGGGATGGTCCGGGTCACAATGGGCCATGTCCTCCAGGATGTTGGCCCTGGCCGCCGCTGCCACCGTGTTCGCGCTGTCCGCGTGCTCGGGCGGGCAGCCGTCACCCTCGAACGGGACGCCCGGTGCCGGGCCGGCCCCGGGCGGTGTCGCGTCGGGGACGGCGGTCCCGGGCGGCACGGACGAGCACGACGCGGTGGTGGTGGCCGACGACCTCGAGGTGCCCTGGGGGCTGGACTTCCTGCCCTCCGGCGCGGCGCTGCTCACGCTGCGCGACTCCGGCAGGGTGCTGCGCCTCCATCCGGGATCCGCGGCGCAGACCCTGGGGACCGTGCCCGGCGTCGCCGCCGAGGGCGAGGGCGGGCTGCTGGGGATCGCCGTGTCTCCCCACTTCGCATCGGACCGGCGGGTGTTCGTCTACCTGACCACGCAGGCCGACAACCGGGTGCTGCGGATGACCCTGCGCGACGGACGCCTCTTGGCCGACGCGGTGATCCTGTCCGGCATACCGAAGTCCAGCATCCACAACGGCGGCCGGATCGCCTTCGGGCCGGACGGGTTCCTCTACGTCGGCACCGGCGACGGCGGGGACGGCTCCCACTCGCAGGACGTGCACTCGCTCGGAGGCAAGATCCTGCGCGTGGACCAGCGCGGGTCGGCACCCTCCGGCAACCCCTTCCCCGGCTCGCCGGTGTGGAGCCTCGGCCACCGCAACGTGCAGGGTCTGGCCTGGGACGCCGCCGGCGGGATGTATGCCAGCGAGTTCGGTCAGAACACCTGGGACGAGCTCAACCGGATCGAGCCGGGGCAGAACTACGGCTGGCCCGATGTCGAGGGCAGGAGCGATCGACAGGGGTTCGTCGACCCGCTCGTGCAGTGGCCGACCAGCGACGCATCCCCGAGCGGGATCACGGTCGGCGCCGACCACGCCGTCTACATGGCGGCGCTGCGTGGCGAGTCGCTGTGGCGCGTCCCCCTCGACGGCCAGGGCGGCACCGGCGAACCGGAGCGACTCCTGCAGGGCAGCTACGGCCGGTTGCGCACCGTGGTCAAGGCACCGGACGACCGCCTCTGGCTGGTCACCAGCAACACCTTCCGGGGCGAGCCGAGGCCCGGCGACGACCAGGTCCTGATCCTGCCGAAGGGCCTCCCGTCGGCCTCCTGAGGTCGCGGCTCGTGCTCGCTCCGGGGCCATGGAAAACCGGGTGAGTGGATGCGGACGCCGGGGATAATGTCCGGCCATGGCTTCCGAAGCGTTTGTCCCCGCGGACTTCGAGCCGCCCACATCCTTGGTCACCGACCGGTTCCGCCTCGAGCCGCTGGGGCCGCAGCACAACGCGCCCGACCATGCCGCGTGGATGTCGAGCATCGAACACATCCGGGCGACACCGGGCTACCAGGACGGCAGCTGGCCGCCGCCGGAGGGGATGTCGCTGGAGGACAACCACCGCGACCTGACCCGGCACGCTGCCGACTTCGCCGACCGCATCGGGTTCACCTTCACGGTCCTCGACCCTGCAGCCGACGTCGTCGGCTGCGTCTACCTGTATCCCACGTCGTCGGAGGACCACGACGTCACGATCCGGTCGTGGGTGCGGGCCGACCGGGCCGACCTCGACGTGCCGTTGGCCGACGCGGTCGCTGCCTGGCTGTCCACCGACTGGCCCTGGACGCGGCTGGATCGCTGCGGTCGCTGACAGCGGGGACCCCGCGCACGGACCCCGCCGGCGACCCGTCAGGCGCCGAGCTTGTCCAGGATCAGCCGGCGGACCTTGCCGGCGTCCGCTTGGCCGTTCATCGCCTTCATCACCTGGCCGATCAGCGCGCCGGCAGCCTGCACCTTGCCGCCACGGACCTTGTCCGCGATGTCGGGGTTGGCGGCGATCACCTCGTCCACGGCCGTCTCCAGCGCGTCGTCGTCCTCGACCAGCTGCAGGCCGCGTGCGTCGGCGATCTCGGTAGGTGTGCCCTCACCGGCCAGCAGCCCCTCCATGACCTGCCGCGCCATCGAGTCGTTGAGCCGGCCGGAGGTGACCAGGCCGTCGAGCTCGGCGACGTGCTGCGCCGTCACTCCGAAGTCGGCCAGGGGGCGCAGCTCGGCACTCGCTCGGCGAGCGATCTCGCCCATCCACCACTTGCGCGCTGCGGCGGGAGTGGCGCCGGCCGCGACCGACTCCTCGATCAGTTCGACCGCGCCGGCGTTGTAGACGTCGCGCATCTCCAGGTCGCTGTAGCCCCACTCGGACTGCAACCGGTGCCGACGCTGGGCCGGCGGCTCCGGCAGGGTGCCCCGTAGCCGTTCCACCAGCTCCGCGCTGGGGGCGACCGGCACCAGATCGGGCTCGGGGAAGTAGCGGTAGTCATCGGCGTCGGACTTGGGACGGCCCGAGGTCGTCACGCCGGTGTCCTCGTGCCAGTGCCGGGTCTCCTGCACGATCGAGCCACCCGCCGCGAGAACCGCGGCCTGCCGACCGATCTCGTAACGGATCGCACGCTCGACCGAGCGCAGCGAGTTGACGTTCTTGGTCTCGGTGCGGGTGCCGAGCGGCACGTCGGCCTGCTCCTGGCTCCCGGTCGCCCTCGGGCGCAGCGACAGGTTGGCGTCGCAGCGCATCGAGCCCTGCTCCATGCGGACGTCGCTGACCCCGAGCGCCTTCATCAGGTCGCGCAGCGCCGACACGTAGGCCTTGGCCACCTCGGGGGCGCGCCCGCCGGCGCCGGTGATCGGCTTGGTGACGATCTCGATCAGCGGGATCCCGGCCCGGTTGTAGTCGACCAGCGAGTGGTCGGCTCCCTGGATGCGACCGGTGGCTCCCCCGACGTGCAGGGACTTGCCGGTGTCCTCCTCCATGTGCGCCCGCTCGATGGCGACGCGGAACGTCTCGGGTCCGTCGTCGCCGTCGACCTCCACGTCGAGGTAGCCCTCGAAGTCGATCGGCTCGTCATACTGCGACGTCTGGAAGTTCTTGGGCATGTCCGGGTAGAAGTAGTTCTTCCGGGCGAACCGGCACCACGACGCGATCTCGCAGTTCAGCGCGAGACCGATCCGGATCGCCGACTCGACCGCAGTCGCGTTGACCACCGGCAGCGCGCCGGGCAGACCCAGGCAGACCGGGCAGACCTGGGTGTTGGGGTCGGCCCCGAATCCGGTGGCGCAACCGCAGAACATCTTCGTGGCGGTGTTGAGCTCGACGTGCACCTCGAGGCCGAAGACGGGGTCAAACCGCTCCAGTGCCTCGTCGAGGTCCATCACGGCATCGGTCGTCGTGGCGGTCATGCCCGTGCCTCCGTTGCGCTCGCAGCAGATCCATCCAGTTCCGGCGCTCGGTCCAGCAGCCTTCCGCCCCAACGCTGCTCGAGCGCGGCCTCCAGGGCCGCGCCCACGCCATACAGTCGTTCGTCCTTGGTCGCCGGGGCGAGCAGCTGGATGCCGGCCGGCAGCCCGTCCTCGTCGGCCAGACCGCTCGGCAGGGACATCCCGGGGATGCCCGCGAGGTTGGCCGGAATCGTGGCGATGTCGTTGAGGTACATGGCCATCGGGTCGTCGAGCTTCTCGCCGATCCGGAAGGCGGTGGTCGGCGCGGTCGGTGACACCAGCACATCGGCCTGCTCGAAGGCGGCGGCGAAGTCGCGCGCGATCAGGGTGCGCACCTTCTGCGCCTGGCCGTAGTAGGCGTCGTAGTAGCCGCTGGACAGGGCATAGGTGCCGAGGATGATCCGGCGCTTGACCTCGTCGCCGAAGCCGGCGTCACGGCTGGCCGCCATGACCTGCTCGGCGCTCGGGCTGCCGACGCCGTCCGGCCCGACCCGCAGACCGTAGCGCATGGCGTCGAAGCGGGCGAGGTTGGAGGACGCCTCGCTCGGCATGATCAGGTAGTAGGCGGCGAGGGCGTAGTCGAAGTGTGGGCAGGACACCTCGACGACCTCCGCCCCCGCGTCGACCAGCAGCTGCACCGACTCCTCGAACCTGGTCCGGACCCCAGGCTGGTAACCCTCCCCGCCGAGCTCCTTGACCACGCCGACCCGCAGGCCCCTGACGTCGGCGCGGCGTGCGGCTTCGACCACCGGCGGCACCGGCGCGTCGATCGAGGTCGAGTCCATCACGTCGTGCCCGGCGATGACGGCGTGCAGCAGTGCCGCGTCGAGCACGCTGCGCGAGCAGGGCCCGGCCTGGTCGAGGCTGCTCGCGAGCGCGACCAGGCCGTAGCGGGAGACGCCGCCGTAGGTGGGCTTGGTGCCGACCGTGCCGGTCACCGCGGCCGGCTGCCGGATCGAGCCACCGGTGTCGGTGCCGATCGCCAACGGCGCCTGGAAGGACGCGACCGCCGCGGAGGAGCCGCCCCCCGAGCCCCCCGGGATCCGCTCGAGGTCCCACGGGTTGTGCGTGGGGCCGAACGCGGAGTGCTCGGTGGAGGACCCCATCGCGAACTCGTCCATGTTGGTCTTGCCGAGGATGGGCAGCCCGGCGGCGCGCAGGCGCGCGACGACCGTCGCGTCATACGGCGGGATCCAGCCCTCCAGGGTCCGCGAGCCGCAGGTGGTGGGCACCCCCTTGGTGACCGCGATGTCCTTGACCGCGATGGGGACTCCGGCGAGCGGTGACAGCTCCTCCCCTGCCGCCCGGCGCCGGTCGACGTCGCGGGCCGCGGCCAGCGCCCCCTCGGTGTCGACGTGCAGGAACGCGTGGACGTCACCGTCGACCGCGGCGATCCGGTCGAGGTGGGCCTGGGTCGCCTCGACGGCGCTGACGTCCTTGCGGGACAGGGCCCCCGCAAGGTCGGCGGCACTGGAGCGGGTGAGGTCAGGGGTCACGATCAGCCTTTGCTGGGTTGCTCGGTATGGCGTGTGGGGCAGGCCGCGCCCGTCACTCCTCGTCGAGGATGCGGGGCACGAGGAAGCGCCGCTGCTGGGCGGCCGGGGCGCCGGCCAGTGCGTCCTCGACGGGCAGGCTGGGCCGGACCTCGTCGACGCGGGTCACGTTGGTGAGCGGCAGCGGGTGCGACATCGGTGGGACGTCGTCGGCAGCGACCTCGCCGACCTTGGCGACGGAACGGGCGATCTGCTCCAGCTGGCCGGAGAGGGTCTGCAGCTCGTCCTGCGACAGGTCGATGCGCGCGAGCATGGCGAGGTGGGCGACCTCGTCGCGGTTCAGGGCGGACATGCCACGCAGTCTAGTGCTCGGCACGGGACCTCCCCTGGCGCCCTCTGACCATTGCGTCGCAGCCGGGCCAGCCCGTCCCCTCGTCGCCCACGGGGGCTTTCCGGTCATCGCAAGAGGCATCGCCGCAGGGTCATTCCGGCGGACCCTGCTCGAGCAGTCGCTCGAAACCCGCTTCGTCGAGGATGGTCACGCCGAGCTGTTCGGCCTTGTCGGCCTTGGATCCCGCGTTCTCGCCGACGACGACGTAGTCGGTCTTCTTGGACACCGAACCGGACGCCTTGCCGCCGCGCGCCAGGATCGCCTCCTTGGCCGAGTCCCGGGAGAACCGCTCCAGCGAGCCGGTGACCACCACGGTCAACCCCTCCAGCGTCCTGGGCGTCGACTCGTCGACCTCGTCGGCCATCCGCACTCCGGCAGCCGCCCACTTGTCGACGATCGCCACGTGCCAGTCCACGGTGAACCAGTCGACCACCGAGTCGGCGATGATCCCGCCGACGCCGTCCACTCCCGCCAACTCGTCGCGGGAGGCGGCCCGGATCTTGTCCATCGACCCGAAGTGTCCCGCGAGTGCACGGGCGGCGGTCGGCCCGACGTGCCGGATGGAGAGGCCGACCAGCACCCGCCACAGCGGGCATCCCTTGGCCTCCTCGAGGTTGGCGACGAGCTTGGCGCCGTTGGCCGACAGCACCCGGCCGTCCACCACCGACTCGGCCGGGTCGGTCTTCTTCGCCGCGCGGGTGAACAGCGGCACCTTCGCGATGTCGGTGTCCCGCAACGCGAAGAGGTCACCCTCGTCGGTCACGACGCCCGCGTCCAGCATGGCCACGGCTCCCTCCCAGCCCAGGGCCTCGATGTCGAAGGCGCCCCGCCCTGCCAGCGACGAGAGCCGTTCGCGCAACTGCGAGGGGCAGGACCGCGAGTTGGGGCAGCGGATGTCCTTGTCACCCTCCTTCTCCGGTTTCAGTGGGGTGCCACAGGCCGGGCACTTCGTCGGCATGACGAACGCGCGCTCACTGCCGTCCCGCAGGGCCACCACCGGTCCCACGATCTCGGGGATGACGTCGCCGGCCTTGCGCAGCACGACCGTGTCTCCGATGAGCACCCCCTTGCGCTCCACCTCGTGGGCGTTGTGCAACGTCGCCTGCTCCACCGTCGAGCCGGCCACCTTGACCGGCTCCATCACGCCGTATGGCGTGACTCGCCCGGTGCGCCCCACGTTGACCCTGATGTCGAGCAGCTTGGTGTTGACCTCCTCGGGCGGGTACTTGAACGCGATCGCCCAACGCGGCGCGCGAGAGGTCGATCCCAGCCGACGCTGCACCGAGGCCTCGTCGATCTTGACCACGATGCCGTCGAGCTCGTGCTCGACGGAGTGCCGCTGCTCGCCGAAGTGCTCGATGTATCGCTGCACGTCGGCGAGGTCATCGACCACCTTCGCGTGCGAGGTGACGGGCAGTCCCCAGTCGCGCAGCACGGCATACGCCTCGCTCTGGGTGCGCACCTGGAAGCCGGTGTGCACCCCGATGCCGTGCACCAGCATCCGGAGCGGGCGGCTCGCCGTGACGCGGGGGTCCTTCTGCCGCAGGGAGCCCGCAGCGGCGTTGCGCGGGTTGGCGAACGGCGCCTTGCCGGCCTCGACCTGGTGGGCGTTGAGGTCACCGAACGCCTCGACCGGCAGGAACACCTCACCGCGGATCTCGACCTGCTCGGGGTGGCCGGTGCCCGACAGCCGGTGCGGGATGCCGTCGATGGTGCGCACGTTGTTGGTGACGTCCTCTCCGACGCGGCCGTCGCCGCGGGTCGCCGCACGCACGAGGCGACCGCGCTCGTAGAGCAGGCTGATGGCGAGGCCGTCGATCTTGAGCTCGCACAGGTAGTGGAAGGGCGTGCCGGCCTCCCGCCTCACCCGCTCGTCCCACGCCTGCAGCTCCTCGAGGCTGAAGACGTTGTCGAGACTGAGCATCCGCTCGACGTGCTCGACGGCCCCGAACTCGGTGGAGAACGCGAAGCCGACCTGCTGGGTGGGGCTCTCGGGGCTGCGCAGCTCGGGATACTGCTCCTCGAGGGCGACCAGCCGGCGCATCAGCTCGTCGTACGCGGCGTCGCTGATCGTGGGGGAATCGCGCACGTGGTAGGCGAACTGGGCAGCGGTCGCCTGCTCGGCCAGGTCGTCCCACTCGTGGCGCGCGTCGTCGGGGACTGGGGTGGGGAGATCCGTCACGGGCCCATCCTGCCGCACGCCGGGGACAGCCGGGCGGTGTGCGCCGCTGCTTCGACGTCCCGCGCTCCGGCGGCTACCCGGCCGCGGTCAGCGCTGCGTCATCCACCCGCCACGGAGGCCCGGCGGACCCGTGGGTGCCGCTGGGTCAGGGCGGCTGCCCCCACCACGATGGCGGCGCCGAGGTACTGCGGCCACGAGAGCCGTTCAGCCAGGAAGATGGCGCCGAGCGCGACCGAGACCACCGGGATGACGTAGGTGATCGTGGAGGCGACTGTCGGCCCGGCCGCCCGCACCACGTCGAACTGCAACGAGAAGGCGATGCCGGTGCCGACCAGACCCAGGGCGAGCACGGCAAGGATCGGCAGCAGCACCGAGCCGCCGGCCGTGCCTGGCTGCAGCGTCCAGGGCGCCGCGCCGCGGACGAGCGACCAGACCACGAGCACGAGCACCATCTCGACGGCCGCGGCGAGCAGCTGGGCGGCCGGCTGGGTCAGCCCGCCGAGGTCGGAGCCGGCGAGGTGGCGCCGGTTGTAGGTCCAGCCCAGTCCGTAGGACATGCCGGCGACCAGCGTCATGCCGAAGCCGATCAGGTCAGGACGACCTGCGACCTCCCACGGTTGTGCGATGACCAGCACTCCCACGAAGCCGACGACCACCCCGACCACCTTGCGCCTCGTGACGGACTCGGAGGGCAGGAGAAGCAGCGCGAACACCACGGTCGCCAGCGGGGTCGTCGCGTTGCCGATGCCTGCGAGCGCGGAGCTGACACGCTCCTCGCCGAGCGCGAAGAGCGTGAAGGGCAGTGCCGCCATGAAGACCCCGCCGACCATGAGGTGCCACCAGGTGCCCCGGCCGCGCGGGAGCCGCCCGCCGGCGAGGCGCAGCAGCGCCAGCAGGATCAGCGTCCCGCTGAAGATCCGCAGGCCCGCGATCTGCAATGGGGCCATGGCTCGCAGGCCGACCTTCATGAGCAGGAAGCTGGAGCCCCAGATCAGCACGAGCGCCAGGAACTTGGCCTGCCAGGGGAGCCTCGTCGGCGCGGCGCCGCGCAGCCTTCCAGTCCTCTGGGGCGCGGTGGCGGCGGTCACTCCCTGATCAACCGTGCGCGCGTTCGGACAATTCCGCCGCCGCCTGGAGGACCGTGCGGTGGGCGGACGTGGCCTCGTCGACCCCGGCGGCCCCGGCCAGGCCGCAGGCGGGTGTCACGACCAGCCGGTCGAGGTCCTCGACCCGCAGGCCGACCCGGGTCCATGACGTCACCAGCTCCTCGGTCACCTCACTGGCCCGCCCGTATGCCGGGTCGGCACCAGTGCTCGGCACCGCCCCCGCCCACAGCTCGACTCCCGACTCGACGGTGGCGGCCACCGACTCCCAGCCCTTCGGCCCCAGCAGGGAGGTGTCCACGGCAACCGCCGCGGCCCCGGTCGCCCGCAGCAGCGGCAGGGGCGCGTCCCGGGCGCAGCAGTGCACGACGGTGGTCCGCCCGCCGGCGCCCTCGAGCACCGTGTGGAGCCCTTGCCTCGCCTCCTGAGGGTCGACGGGGCGCAGCCGCCCGAAGCCCGAGGCCGTGGCGAGCCGACCGGCCAGTGCTGCCGGGAGGCCCGGCTCGTCGACCTGGATCACCAACGTCGCTCCCGGCACGAGTCGCTGGACCGTCTCGACGTGCTGCCGTAACCCCTCGGCCAGCGACTCCACCAGGTCGCGGGTCGCACCGGGGTCGGCGACCGAGCGTTCGCCGCGGCTGACCGCGACCGCCGACGCGAGCGTCCACGGGCCGGTGACCTGGAGCTTGAGGTCGCCCTCGTAGCCGTCGTAGACCTCGGCCAGCTGGTCGAGGTCCTCGCGCAGGAAGGCCTCGGCCCGGCGCTGGTCGCGTCCCGGCCGGTCGACGAAGCGCCAGCCCGACGGCTGCAGGTCGACCGGCAGGTCGACCAGGAGGGCGGCGGTACGTCCGATCATGTCGGCGCCCGGGCCGCGGGCGGGAAGCTCTGGGAGGTAAGGGATCCCGTCGTCGGCGAGCAGGTCACGCACGGCGCGACACGTCACACCGACGTCCTCGCCCGGCCAGGACCCGATCCCGCTCGCTCTGCTCACCCCGCGACCCTAGTGTGCTCGCTCCGGGCCGCTTTGCTCAGCCCGGACCGCTCCGGGCCGTCCGAAAGCGGCTTGAGCCGAGCAAAGCCGCGCGGAGGGAGCACGGGTCAGTGGGCCGTGGCGGGGGCGGCGGCGGTGGAGGCAGCGGTGGCGGTCGCGCTGATGGTGGCGGACCCGACGACGCGGGTGCCGTCATACAGCACCACCGACTGTCCGGGTGCCACGCCGCGGACCCGGCGCTCGAGCCGCACCTCGACCTGGCCGCCGTCCGCCCAGGCTGTCGCAGGGATCTCCTCCCCGTGCGCGCGCACCTGTGCCCCGACCGACACGACGCCGTCGGGTGCCGGCCCGCACCAGCGCGCGTGGTCGCCGGTGATCGCGTCGACGCCGAGCAGCTCGGCGGTGCCGACGACGACCGTGTTGCTGCGCGGCTGCACCTCGACGACATAGCGCGGGGCGCCGTCGGCAGCCGGCCGCTGCAGGTGCAGGCCCCGCCGCTGGCCCACGGTGAAGGCGTAGGCGCCCCGGTGCTCCCCCACGACCGTCCCGTCCGTGTCCACGATCTGTCCCGGCTCCTCACCGAGCCGTTGCACGAGCCAGCCACGGGTGTCGCCGTCGGCGATGAAGCAGATGTCGTGGCTGTCGGGCTTGGAGGCGACGTAGAAGCCGCGCTCCTTCGCCTCGGCCCGGATCTGCGGCTTGGTGGTGTCGCCGAGCGGGAAGAACGACTGGGCGAGCTGGTCGGCGTCGAGCACGCCCAGGACGTAGGACTGGTCCTTGGCCATGTCGACCGCCCGGTGCAGCTCGCGTGAGCCGTCCGGTGCCTCGACGATCTGCGCGTAGTGGCCCGTGGCGACGGCATCGAATCCGAGTGCGACCGCCTTGTCCAGCAGGGCTGCGAACTTGATCTTCTCGTTGCAGCGCAGACACGGGTTGGGGGTGCGCCCCGCGGCGTACTCGGCCACGAAGTCCTCGATGACGTCGTCCTTGAACCGCTCTGCCATGTCCCAGACGTAGAACGGTATGCCGAGCACGTCCGCCACGCGCCGCGCGTCACCCGCGTCCTCGATGGTGCAGCAGCCCCGTGCTCCCTCCCGCAGCGTCTTGGCCGACTGGCTCAGGGCCAGGTGCACGCCGACGACGTCGTGTCCGGCGTCGAGCATCCGACCCGCCGCGACGGCGGAGTCCACTCCCCCGCTCATGGCGGCGACCACACGCATCAGCCGGCCCTCCTCGCCGTCGCGGCCCGCGCCCGGCGGGCCCGCTCGATCGCTGCCGGCAGCGCGGCCACGGCTGCGTCCACGTCGGTGCGGGTCGAGGTGTGGCCCAGGGTGAGCCGCAGCGCGCCACGGGCGTCTCGTTCGGGGACGCCCATGGCGAGCAGGACGTGGCTCGGCTGCGGCACCCCGGCCTGGCACGCCGATCCGGTCGAGCACTCGATGCCGGCCGCGTCGAGCAGGTAGAGCAGCGAGTCGCCGTCGCAGTCGGGCACGAGCAGGTGGGCGTTGCCCGGCAGGCGACGAGTGCCGTCGCCGGGCTCGTAGTCGCCGCTCACCGACATCCCGACCCCGCACGCCAGGGCACCGGACACCAGCGCGTCGCGCAGCGCCACCAGCCGGGCGGCCTCCTGCTCCAGGTGGCCGACCGTGTGCTCGACAGCAACCGCCAGGCCGCGGATGGCGGCGACGTCCAGCGTGCCGCTGCGGACCTGGCGCTCCTGGCCGCCGCCGTGGCTGAGTGGCACGAGCCGGGCGTCGCGACGCGCGACGAGCGCGCCGACCCCGATGGGGCCACCGACCTTGTGGCCGGTGATGGACATCAGGTCGGCGCCGCTCTCAGCGAAGTCGACCGGCACCTGGCCAACGGCCTGCACGGCATCGGTGTGCATGGGGACGCCGAACTCGTGTGCAATGGCAGCGATCTGGCGGATCGGTTGCACCGTGCCCACTTCGTTGTTGGCCCACATCACACTGACCAGCGAGACCGACTCCGGATCGCTCTCGATGGCCGCACGCACGGTCTCGGGATGGACCCTCCCGACCTCGTCGACCTCGAGCCAGGTCACCTTCGCGCCCTCGTGTGCCACGAGGAAGTCGACGCAGTCCAGCACGGCGTGGTGCTCGATTGCGCTGACCAGCAGCCGGGCCCGGCGCGGGTCGGCGTCCCGGCGGGCCCAGTAGGTGCCCTTGACGGCGAGGTTGTCGGACTCGGTGCCGCCGGAGGTGAACAGCACCTCCGAGGGCCGCGCGCCGAGGGCTCCGGCGATGGTCTCGCGGGACTCCTCGACCACCCGCCGCGCCGCTCGGCCTGCCGCGTGCAGCGACGACGCGTTGCCGACGACACGCATCTGCGCCGTCATCGCCTCGATGGCAGCGGGGAGCATCGGCGTGGTCGCCGCATGGTCCAGGTAGGTCCGGGTGGTCTCAGGCACGCGCTCGATTCTACGTCGCGCCGCATCCACCCCACCCGTGAGGAATCTTCGCGAGGTTGCGTGCCCCCTGGGGGGGCCGAAACCTCGCAATGATTCCTCACGTGGGTGGGGTGGGTCGGGAATGCCCACTCTCCATACATCGCCTGGAACTCGTCCTCGCTGATCTCCTCCACGAGCGAGATGCGAGGACGAGCACGCACGAGGGCCCGGTCCGCGATCGCTCGCGGGCCGGGCCCTGTCGTATGCCGTGTGGTCGGGTGCCGCTCAGCCCTTGGCGGCCTTGACGGCGTCGGTGGCCTGCGGCAGGACCTTGAACAGGTCGCCGACCACGCCGAAGTCGACCAACTCGAAGATCGGGGCCTCCTCGTCCTTGTTGACGGCCACGATCATCTTGGAGGTCTGCATGCCGGCGCGGTGCTGGATCGCGCCGGAGATCCCGGCCGCAACGTAGAGCTGCGGCGAGACCTGCTTGCCGGTCTGGCCGACCTGGTTGGCGTGGGGGTACCAACCGGCGTCGACTGCGGCGCGCGAAGCACCCACCGCGGCACCGAGCGAGTCGGCGAACGCCTCGACCGGGCCGAAGTCACCCGCGGTCCCGCGACCGCCGGAGACGACGATGGCGGCCTCGGTCAGCTCCGGGCGGCCGCTGGCCTCCTTGGGCTTCCGGTCGGTGATGCGGGCCGTCTTGGCGGAGTCGGAGATGTCCACCTCGACCGTCTCCTCCGCCGCCGCACCCGAAACCTGTTCCGGCGTGGCCGAGTTGGGCTTGACAGCGACGATCGGCGTGCCCTTGGTGACGGTGGACGTCACGGTGTAGGAGCCGGCGAAGACCGACTGCACGGTGCGCACGCCTCCGTCGGCCGGCTGCACGTCGACCGCGTCGGTGATCAGGCCCGACTCGGTCTTGATGGCCAGGCGGGCCGCGACCTCACGCCCGTCGGCCGACGCCGCGACGAGCACCGCGGCCGGGGACGTGGACGCGACGAGCTGGGCAAGCGCCTCCGCCGTCGGAGCCACGAGGTAGTCGGTGACATCGGCGGACTCGATGCGGTAGACCTTCTCCGCGCCGTACTGCGCCAGCACCCCCTTGGCACTGTCGTATCCGGCCCCGACGAAGACGGCGGACGGCTCGCCCAGGCGGCGGGCGATGGTGAGCAGCTCGGCGGTCGTCTTACGGACCTCACCGTCGGCGTGGTCGACCAGAACGAGAACTTCAGCCATGGTCAATCTCCTTGTCTTGGTCGGTCAGATGAACTTCTGCGCGGACAGGAACTGCGCCAGCTTGGTGCCACCGTCGCCCTCGTCGGTGACGATCTGGCCCTTCTGCCGCGGCGGCCGCTTCTCGAACGACTCCACCGTCGTCCACGCCGCGTCCAGCCCGACCGATCCGGCGTCGACGCCCAGGTCGGCAAGGCTCCACGTCTCGACCGGCTTCTTCTTGGCCGCCATGATCCCCTTGAACGAGGGGTAGCGCGGCTCGTTGATCTGGTCGGTGACCGACACCACGGCCGGCAGCGACGCCTCGATCGTCTCGGAGGCCACGTCGCCGTCGCGGCGGATCGTGGCCTTGCCGCCCTCGACGGTCAGCTCGGAGGCCACGGTGACCTGCGGGAGGCCCAGGCGCTCGGCCAGCATGGCCGGGACCACGCTCATGGTCCCGTCAGTCGACGCGAGCCCGGTCAGGACCAAGTCGACGTCGCCGATCTTCTTGATCGCCTCGGCCAGGATGAGCGAGGTCGCGACCGCGTCGGATCCGTGGATCGCCGCGTCGTTGACGTGGACGCCCCTGTGCGCGCCCATCTGCAGGGACTTCTTGATCGCGTCGGCGGCCTGGTCCGGCCCCACGGTGAGCACCGTCACCTCGCCCTGGGCGGCGTCGACCAGCTGCAGAGCCGCCTCCACCGGGTACTCGTCCAGCTCCGACAGGAGCCCGTCGACACCCTCACGGTCGGTGGTGTTGTCCTCGTTGAACGTGCGCTCCGACTGGGCGTCGGGCACGTGTTTGACACAGACGACGATGTTCATGTGCCGCTCGTCCTCTTCCATGGTTCGGATGATGCTGCTCGGATGATCGGGTCAGTCCTTCTGCTGCGCCGACAGCGACGGCATACCCCCATGGTGCCGGGGCAGCGTCGGGACCGGACACGGCAGACGTTACCTGCGGCAGGTGCCCGACGCGACGCCGATCCGGCGTGAGCAAGCGCACATCGCGCGCGACCGATCTGCCCCGGGCGCAGCCACCGGCCCGCTTCCTCTGGTACACAGACGAGGTGACTGACTTGATTCTCGGCCCCGTGCTGCGGCACGTGGGTGAACGCGACGCGACCGTCTGGGTCGAGACGAGCGGACCGACCACGGTCGAGGTGCTCGGCCACCGCGAGCCGACCTGGACCGTGTCCGGCCACCACTACGCCCTGGTCCACGTGACCGACCTGCCGCCCGCCTCGACGACGACGTATGACGTGCGCCTGGACGACACGCTCGTGTGGCCGCTCCCGGACGACCGCCGTCCGGCGCCCACGATCAGGACGCTCGACCCCGACCGCGCGCTCCGGCTGATCTTCGGGTCCTGCCGCTTCGCGACACCGACGGCTCTGGGCCCCGCCTCCCCGGAGCCGGACGCGCTCGACGCCTACGCGCGCCGGATGATGGCCCAGCCGACGACGGAGTGGCCCGACGCGCTTTTGTTGCTCGGTGACCAGGTCTATGCGGACGAGACCTCCCCCGCGGTCGCGGAGCGCATCCGGGAGCACCGCGACGTCGACGAGCCGCCCGGCCAGGAGGTCCGGGACTTCGAGGAGTACACGTGGCTCTACCACGAGTCGTGGTCCGACCCCGAGGTGCGGTGGATCCTGTCGACGGTGCCCAGCTCGATGATCTTCGACGACCACGACGTCCGCGACGACTGGAACACGTCCGCCGCGTGGAGGCGGGACATGCAGGCGACCTCGTGGTGGCAGGAGAGGATCATCGGTGGACTCGGCTCCTACTGGGTCTACCAGCACCTGGGCAACCTCTCGCCCCGCGACCTCGAGACCGACGAGCTCTACCAGCGCGTCCGTCAACACGACGGCGACGCCAAGGACCTGGTCCGGGCCTTCGCCGTGGCCGCCGACGCGGAGGCCGACGGGGGCAAGGGAGCCAGGTGGTCCTACCGTCGAGACCTCGGCCGGACCCGCCTGCTGGTCATCGACTCCCGCTGCGGTCGCATCCTCGAGCAGTCACCACGCTCGATGATCTCCGAGGCGGAGTTCGGCTGGATCAGCGAACAGGTGTCGGGCGACTACGACCACCTCCTGGTGGGGACGTCGCTGCCGTGGCTGCTGCCCCGCGCCCTGCACGACCTGGAGTCGTGGAACGAGCGGCTGGCCAGTGGGGTCCGCGGTCGGCTCGTCGCCCGCTGGGCCGAGTGGCTGCGCCGGCGGGCCGACCTCGAGCACTGGGCGGCGTTCCGGGCCTCGTTCGACGCCCTCGCCGACCTGCTGGCCTCGGTCGGCCGCGGAGAGCGGGCGGGCACCAGTGGCACAGCTCCCGCGACCATCTGCGTGCTCTCGGGGGACGTCCACCACGCCTACGTCGCGAAGGCCGAGCTGGGTGGGACGGTGCAGTCGAAGATCTACCAGCTGACCTGCTCCCCGCTGCACAACCACGTGCCGCCGGCGATGCAGTTCGTCTTCCGCGTCACCTGGAACCGGGCCACCGAGCGGGCGGTCCGCGCGATCCTCGACGCCCTCGCCAAGGTCCCGCCGATCGGCCTCGAGTGGGAGCCGCTCAAGGGGCCCTACTTCGGCAACCAGATCGGCACCCTGCAGCTGCGTGGTCGCCACGCCGAGGTCTCCCTCGAGCAGGCCGGGATCGAGGACGACGTGCCCAGCCTCACCGGGAAGCAGGCCCAGCTGACGCTCTCCTGAACAGGCGTCAGCCGGGCCGTGGTCAGCGACCCTCGAAGGTCGCCTTGCCCGGACCCTGCTCCACGAAGGACGTCATGCCGATCTCCCGGTCCCTGGTCGCGAACAGACCGGTGAACGCGGCGCGCTCGATCGTCAGGCCCGTCTCGAGGTCGACCTCCAGTCCGCGGTCGACCGCCTCCTTGGCCGCCCGCAGCGCGTAGGCCGGGCCGCCGACGTAGCGCTCGACGCGGCGGCGCGCAGCGGCATACACCTCGTCGTCGGCACAGACCTCGTCGACCAGGCCGATCGCGAGCGCCTCGTCGGCCGGCACGAACCGGCCGCTGAAGATGATGTCCTTGGCCCGGGCCGGCCCGACCAGCCGCGGCAGTCGCTGCGTGCCACCGGCGCCGGGGATGATGCCGAGCAGGATCTCCGGCTGTCCGAGCTTGGCGCTCTCGCCGGCGACCCGGAAGTCGCACGCCATCGCGAGCTCGCAGCCGCCGCCGAGCGCGTAGCCGGTGATCGCGGCGACGGTCGGCTTCGGGATGCGGGCCACCGCCGTGAAGGAGGCCTGCAGCGTGCCGGCCCGGTCCACCATGTCGGTGTAGGAGAGCTTCTGCATCTCCTTGATGTCCGCCCCTGCGGCGAACACCTTCTCGCCCCCGTAGACCACGACCGCGGCCACGTCACGGCGCGAGGTCGCCTCCGCGGACGCCGCGCGGATCCCCTCCTGGAGGTCGCTGTCGAGCGGGTTCATCGGCGGCTTGGACAGGCGGATGGTGCCGATCCCGTCCGCCACCTCGAACCGGACGAACTCACTCACGCGGGGGCGCCCGGTTCGCCCGGCGCGCCGGGGCCGCCGGGCTCGCCGCCACCGGGCGGGGTGATGGTGCCGTCACCGAGGATCGCCTGGTGCCACATCTGCACGGCCGACAGGATCAGCTGGCTGGTGACCTCCAGCATCGCCTTGATGTCGGTCTCGGGGCGCACGACGTGCTCGCCGGTCATGACCAGGGTGCCGGAGGCGATGCCCGCCTTGATGATGTTGAGCCCGAGCGTCAGGTCGTTGCAGGTCTGCAGCTGGGTCAGCAGGTCCTGGGGGACGTCCTCGCCGATCTGCCACTGGCCGAACACGCGCATGATGTCGAAGTCGCCCTCCATGCACCGCACGAAGAGCTGCTGGCCCTGCACCTTGTACGAGACGTCGCCGTCCTCGTCGATGTCGGGGCGGAAACCCTCGTCCTGCAGCGCGTCGAGGACACGGCCGCGCAGGGGACGCTCGTCGCTGGGCGGGGGGAAGTTGGGCAGGGAGCTCGGATCAGTCATGGGCTAACGGTAACCACTGCCTAGGCTGACCACCATGCAGGCCCCACGGAGCAGCGGCGACGAGCGGCAAGGATGGAGCGGAGCGACCCAGCCGCCGCGGAACGCGGCCAGACGGATACCACGATCTCCCGACCTGCCCCCGGTGCTCGGGGCGACGATCACGCCCGAGGGCACCGACTTCGCCGTGCACGCCGGTCACGCGGATGCGGTCGAGCTGTGCCTCTTCGGAGACCGGGAGGACACGAGAGGCGAGAGCGGCCTCGAGCGCAGGATCCCGCTGGTGGAGCAGGCGCACGGCACGTGGTTCGGCAGCGTGCCTGACGTGGGTGCTGGACAGCGCTACGGCTACCGCGTGCACGGCCCCTGGCTTCCCGACGAGGGTCAGCGACACAACCCCGACAAGCTGCTGCTCGACCCCTACGCCCGGGCGGTGGACGGCGAGGTCACGTGGCGGCCGGAGGTCTTCGGCCACGTCGTGGACGAGGCCTTCCGGGGCAGCGGTGAGCAGCGCGACCCACGCGACAGCGCGCCATACGTGCCTCGCGGTGTGGTGCTCGGCGACGGCTTCGACTGGGGTGAGGACAACTCACCCTTCGTCCCCTGGGACCGCACGGTCGTCTACGAGGCGCACGTGCGCAACGTGACGGCACGACACCCCGGCGTGCCTGAGCACCTGCGCGGCACCTTTGCCGGTATGGCGCACCCCGCCGTGCTGGAGCACCTCACCTCCCTGGGGGTCACCGCCGTCGAACTGCTCCCCGTGCAGGCGTTCACCCACGAGCCGGCCCTGGTGCGGCAGGGCCTGACCAACCACTGGGGGTACAACACCCTCGGGTTCTTCGCGCCGCACGCCGCCTACGCCGCCGCCGACGACCCGCAGGGGGTGCTCGACGAGTTCAAGGGCATGGTCAAGCTGTTGCACGCCGCCGGGCTCGAGGTGCTGCTCGACGTCGTCTACAACCACACCGCGGAGCAGGGCGGGCACGAGGGAGCCACCCTCTCGTGGCGGGGATTCGACAACCGCGGTTACTACCGGCTCGACGGCCGGGGGCAGGACGTCGACGTGACCGGCTGCGGCAACACGCTGGACCTGCGCAACATCGAGACCTGTCGGATGGTGCTCGACTCGCTGCGCTACTGGGTGCGCGAGATGCGGGTCGACGGGTTCCGGTTCGACCTGGCACCGGCCCTGGCCCGTGGCATGGACGACGCGTTCGACCCCGACCACCCCTTCCTGGTGGCGCTGCGCACCGATCCCCTGCTGTCCCGCGTCAAGCTGGTCGCCGAGCCGTGGGACGTGGGCCCGCACGGCTGGCACACGGGAGAGTTCCCACCGCCGTTCGCCGAGTGGAACGACCGGTTCCGCGACGGGGTGCGCACCTTCTGGCTCCCCGACGTGGCGCGGGACGCCGCGGGCCAGCCCGGCCACGGGGTGAGGGAGCTCGCGACGCGGCTGGCCGGGTCCAACGACCTCTTCGGCCCGGAGGACCGCGGTCCCCTCTCGTCGGTCAACTTCGTCACGGCCCACGACGGCTTCACGCTGGCCGACACCACGGCCTACGAGCACAAGCACAACGAGGCCAACGCGCAGGACGGCCGCGACGGCAGCGACACCAACCACACCTGGAACCACGGCACCGAGGGCCCCACGGACGACCCCCCGACGACAACGGCACGCAGGCGGTCCCTCCGCAACCTGCTGGCCACCCTGCTGTTCTCCACCGGCGTGCCGATGATCAGCTCCGGCGCCGAGCTCGGCCGCACGCAGCGGGGCAACAACAACGCCTACTGCCAGGACAACGAGATCTCTTGGCTCGACTGGGAGCTCGCCGACTGGCAGCAGGACCTGCTCGCCACCAGCCGCTTCCTGGTCGGCCTGCGCCGCGACCACCCGATCTTCCGGCAGCGCGCGTTCTTCGACGGCCGGTCGGTGCGGCCCGACGGGACGGCCTTCGACCACTGGTATGCCGCCGACGGCGCGCCGATGCACGACGGGATCTGGAACGACCCGCGGTGCCGCACCCTCCTGCTGTTCCTCGACGGCTCGTTGCTGGAGGCCGACTCGGCCCTGGTCGTCTTCCACGGCGGACACGGCGACACGGAGGTCCACCTGCCCAGCATCACCGACGTGACGTCATACGAGCTGTGGTGGGACAGCGCGCAGGAGCGCCCCGCGGCGACCTTGGTGAACGCCGCGCCGGTCGGGCCCTGCCAGGCGGTCACCGTCACCGGTGCCAGCATTCGGGTCTACCGCGCGGTGACCCACCCCTGTCGCTAGTGGTCCGTCTCGCTATTGGCTAACCACTTCGTCGAGCCGGGTCCGTGCGCGGCGTACCTTGGCCAGGATTGAC
>NZ_SWMA01000043.1:0-33639 GCF_005222685.1 Segeticoccus rhizosphaerae | reverse complement strand
CCGTCCGGTCACGTCGTCCGACTTGATCGTCAGCAGCTCCTGCAGCGCGTAGGCCGCGCCGTCCGCGGCCACACCGCCAGCGACCGGCGCCCCGCCGACGTCGGGCGGTGCCCCGGGCAGCGGGGTGGGTCGCTCCCCCGGCCTCGGCACGACGATTTGCTCGCCGTCCGCCACTGGCCGGGCGAGGTTGATCTCGCGCAGGTCAGCCCGTCCGGTCGCTCCCCCGGCGGCCCGCACGGCGTCCTTGACCCGTGAACCGGGTGGGAGCCGGACCACCCCGGGATGGCGCACCTGGCCCACCACGTGCACGAGCAGCACCGTCGCGGCGGTGGGGAGCGAGGTCGGCGAGGTGGTGGAAGACGCCATCGGCGTCCGGCCGTCACTCGAGTTGGACGTGGCGAAATCGGCTGGCACCGAACGCTGCACGAGCGGTTTGCCGGCTTGGGCCGCCACGGGGTGCGGTTGGGCGCCCGAGCGGGCCCACGCCACTCGCACGCCGAGCACGAGCCCGGCCAGCACGACGACCACGAGCAGGCCGAGGACCGCCAACCGGCTGGGTCGCACCGCCAGGTCGCGCAGCGCGTCCGGGACGGTGATCAGCGGCGGCCGTGGCGTCTTGGCCGGTCGGTGCCGTCCCTGCGACCGCGCCGCAGTCGAGCGCGTCGGGTCGGGCCGTTGCGGCGTCCAGCCGGAATCGTCGTCTTCCCAAGTTGGTTCGCCCTCGTCTGGGACGGCTGCGGCGGCGCCGGACGCCTCCATCGCAGGATCAGAGGCGGACGCGGCTGGCCTCTCAGCCGCGCCGTCTCGCACAGGTGCAGGTCCGACGACGGGCGGCGGATCCATGCCGAGGATGGCCGCGAGCCGCTCCGGAGGTGGGGGCGGGAGGCGACGACGCGG
This sequence comes from Segeticoccus rhizosphaerae, assembly GCF_005222685.1. Lineage (NCBI taxonomy): Bacteria > Bacillati > Actinomycetota > Actinomycetes > Micrococcales > Intrasporangiaceae > Segeticoccus > Segeticoccus rhizosphaerae. The sequence continues at coordinate 32,742 of NZ_SWMA01000043.1, read as the reverse complement.
CATACCGGGCACGTTAGGAGTGCACTGGTGGCACGGCAGCCCACTGCGGCACGGCTGTGGAGGACGAGGTGGCGGCGACCGACTCTGTGGACGACGACCGTCCGCGCCATCACGCCATCACGCCATCACGCCGTGACGCGACAACGCCCGAACGGTCGAGTCGTTCGGGCGCTGTCGCGTAAGGGGATCCGGTTACTCGGACCGGCGGCTCCTCGGGCGCAGGAGCAGGAGCAGGCCACCCAGCAGGGTCATCAGGAGGCCGGCGCCAGCCACGCCGGCGTCGCCGGATCCGGTGTGCGCCAGCTGCCCACCGTCGGTGTGCACGAGCCGCGGAACGACGGGGTCGGACTGCGGTGCCGGGGCCGACGGTGCCTGAGGCAGCGACACGTGCTGGACCGGTGCCGCAGGCGCCTCGACTGCCGGCGAGGCCGGACCTCCTGCCGGGTTTGTGTCGTCCGGCGCTGCCGGGCACTCGTCTCCGGCGGGGACGGCTGCGGACACGAGCACCTGCTCGCCCCAGGCGGCGACGGCCGGGGTCACGACCGTCTTCTCGGTGTGCGACTGCTCCGCCACGGCGTCTTGGTCGGTGACCGTCTTGGTGGCCCCCGTGAGCGACCACCCGTCGCCCTCGGGCGACTCACCGACCGGCAGCCACGTCGTCTCGGTGTCCGTCACAGCCTCGACCGCATCCTGCGCGGGGGCGTCGACGACCGCCCGCGTCCACTCCTGCTGCTGGTGCGTCACCTCCGGATGGTGGATGACCTCGTCGTGGGCGGGCACGTCGACGACCTCGCGGGTGAGGTAGGTCTGCGACCAGTCGGCGCCAGGCGACTCAACGCTCCACTGGTAGACCCAGGTGTAGGTGGGGTCCTGCGCCGGCTGGTCGACGACCTGGCGGGTCCAGTGCCAGACCAGGGTGGACTCGTGGTTGACGGTCTCGTACACGGCCGGGTGGACGACGTCGTGCGAGATCTCCGGCACCTCAGGGGTGCCCGGCTCGAGGACGGTCTCCTCGGTGTCGTTGGACAGGGTGTAGTCGGAGGGGCCCGGGTCCCCCTGGGGCAACCAGACAAAGTCGTTGCCCCCGCGCTCCACCCACTTCACCAGGACCTTCATGACGGCAGGCTTGGCAGGCACATACGCCTGGTCGATGACCTTCTCGGTCCACGCCTCCTTGACGAGCACCTGCTCGGAGTACGCGGCCTCGCCGGTCGTGCCCTCCAGGGTCCATCCGTCGCCCTCTGGCGGGGACGAGCTCTCGGTGTCGGCGCTGTCGGTGCGGTAGGTCGCGTCCTGGCCGGGCTGGTCGACGACCTGCTGCCGCCACTGTCGCTCGGTGACGTACGTGGCGGGCACCGTGACCGTCTCGTCCCACGCCTCCTGGTCCACGACCGTCCTGTTCTCGCCGGTGCGCGACCAGCCATCACCCTCGGGAGCGCCGTAGCCGTCGACGTAGGCGGTCTCCGTGTGCGTCTGCTCGTCGACCGCCGGCACACCCGGCGTGACGACGACCGTCCGCTGCCACTGCGCCTCGTCGTGCGTGACGGCCGCCTTGGCCGCGACGTCGACCACGGTCTCGAGACCGGTCACCGCGGGGACAGCCGGGTGGGCGACCGTCGTGTAGACCGCCGGCTGGGCCGGAGTGCCGCAATCCAGGCCAGCGGCGCTCGCCGCGCCGGCACCCAGGACGCCGCCACCCAACAGGACCGCCGAGCAGACCAGCGTTGCCCAAGACTTTGTGCTTTGCATGTCAAAACCCCGTCATCCCCAGCCGGCGACCATGCCGGCTACTCAGTGGTAACCACTTGGCTACTGAGCAGGAACGTACAAGTTAAAGTCAGGGCTTGGTAAGGAAATGGTAAAGAATTCATCCTTTTGGCCGACGCGGCAGTCGTCCGTTCGCCCGACTGCTGGCGCTCACACCATGTGCAGGGCGGCCCGAATGTTGCGCTGGTGCCGGATGACGACCAGCACCCCGATCGCCACGCCGAAGGTGCGGGCGACCACCTCCGGATCCGGAACAGGACCGGCCAGCGACAGCACGATCAGCGCCGCCGCCGCGCACAGGGACGCGAGAGCCACCCACCGCCCCGCCCACACGACCAGCCCGAAGAGCACCACCATCACCAGGGCGAACCACGGCAGCAGCGCCAGCACGGCACCGAGCGACGTCGCGACACCCTTGCCGCCCCTCCCCCGCAGGAACGGCGAGAACATGTGTCCGAGCACCGCGGCCAGCCCGACGGCGTATGCCGTGAACCGGTCGAGCAGCCACAGGGCCAACAGGGCCGGCACCAGGCCCTTGAGGACGTCCAGCACCCCCACGACGACCCCGTAGCGCAGTCCGAGCAGGCGACCCGCGTTGGTGGCCCCCGGGTTGCCCGAGCCCAGGCGCAGGTCGCCCTGGCGCCGACGCGCGATCATCGTCGCCGGGCTGATGCTGCCGACCACGAACGCCAGCACCACGGCCACGACGAACCAGAGCCACGATCCGGGGCCGGTCAAGACTCGGCCCCCGTCGAGTCGTCCAAGGCGAACGACGAGTCCGGCCGCGGTGACACCACGATGCCGATCGTCCCCGGGCCGACGTGGGCGCCGACGACGGCGCCGAGCTCGACCAGTGCCACCTCGTGCGCCTCGGGCAACCGGTCGCGGAGCCGCTCGGCCAACGCCCCGGCCCGCTCGACCGAATCAAGGTGCTGCACAGCGACATCCACCCCTTCGTCGCCCCCGGTCTCGGTGGCCGCCGCGACCGCACGCTCCTCCATCCGGCCCAGCGCCCGCGACGCCGTGCGCACCTTCTCCAGCGGCTCGATGTGGCCGTCGTCGAGGGTGAGCAGCGGCTTGATCGCCAGGGCGGACCCGAGCAAGGCGGAGGCCGCGCCGATCCGGCCGCCGCGCCGCAGGTACTCCAGCGTGTCCACGTAGAAGATCGCCGTCGCGCGCCCGGCGCGAGACCGGGCGGCCTGGGCCGCCGCCTGCGCCGAGCCGCCGTGCGCCGCAACGTGGGCGGCCGACAACACGGCATACCCCATCGCCATGCCGAGCACCCGCGAGTCGACCACCTCGACCGGCACCGGTGACTGGCGCGCCGCCAGCATGGCCGCCTCGTAGGTGCCTGACATGGCGGCCGAGATGTGCACGGAGACGATCGAATCCGCGCCCTCGGCGGCAGCACGCTCATAGGTCTCGAGGAAGACTTGGGGTGACGGCCGCGAGGTGCTCACCGGGGTGAACGCCCGCAGCGCTGCGGCCACCTCAGCGGTCGACACGTCGACCCCCTCGGAGTGCTCGATGCCCCCCAGCACGACGTGCAGCGGCACCACGTGGATGTCATGGCGCGCGACCACGTCCGACGGCAGGTATGCCGTGGAGTCGGTGACGATGGCGACGCTCACGCGGGCAGGCTACCCGGCCACGATGTTGACCAGCTTCGGCGCGCGCACGATGACCTTGCGCACCGACTGCCCGTCCAGCAGCGCCACGATCTTCTCGCTCGCCAGCGCCGCGGCCTCCAGGTCGGCGTCGCTGATGTCGGCCGCCACCTCGATCCGGTCGCGGACCTTGCCCTGCACCTGGATGACGCAGGTGACCGTGTCCTCCACCAGTAGCGCCGGGTCGGCCTTCGGGAACGGCTCGTAGGTCAGCGAATCCGGGTGGCCCAGCCGGCTCCACAGTTCCTCGGCGATGTGCGGGGCCACCGGGGCGGTCATCACCACGATGGTCTCGGCCGCCTCCCGCGGCACAGCCGGCAGCTTGGTCAGCGTGTTGTTGAGCTCGATCAGCTTGGCGACCGCCGTGTTGAAGTGCAGCGCGTGGTAGTCGCGGCCCACGCCGTCGATCGCACGGGCCACCGCGCGCCGGGTTGCCTCGTCCATCGGCGTGTCGACCACGGTCAGCTCGCCGGTGGCCTCGTCGACGACGTTGCGCCACAGGCGTTGCAGGAACCGCTGCGCGCCGACGACGGCACGGGTCTCCCACGGCCGCCCCTGCTCCAGCGGGCCCATCGACATCTCGTAGACCCGGAACGTGTCGGCGCCGAAGGTGGCATACATGTCGTCGGGGCTGACCGCGTTCTTCAGCGACTTGCCGATCTTGCCGTACTCCCGCCGCACCGGCTGTCCCCGCCAGGTGAACGCCGGCTCCGCGCCGTCGGGCCCGGGCGTCTCCTCGACCTCCTCCGCCGGCACGTACTGCCCGCGGGAGTCGGTGTAGGCGAAAGCCTGGATCATGCCCTGGCTGAAGTACTTTCGGAACGGCTCCTCGGAGTCGATGTAGCCCAGGTCGAAGAGCACCTTGTGCCAGAACCGGGCGTAGAGCAGGTGCAGCACGGCGTGCTCGACCCCGCCGATGTAGAGGTCGACGCCTCCGGGGTCGGTGATGCCCTCGGGCGCCCCCTCGACGGTCGACTCGTGCCGGGCCATCCAGTAGGCCTCGACCTCTGGGTCGACAAAGACCCGGTCGTTGGCGGGGTCGAGGTATCGCAAGTAGTACCAGCACGATCCGGCCCAGTTGGGCATGGTGTTGGTCTCGCGCCGGTAGCGCTTCGGGCCGTCGCCCAGGTCCAGCTCGACGTTGACCCACTCCGGCACCCGCGACAGGGGCGGTTCCGGCGCCGACGTGACGTCGTCGGGCTCGAACGTCTTGGGCGAGTAGTCGGGCACCTCCGGCAGCTCGACCGGCAGCATCGAGTCGGGCAGCGAGTGGGCGTGCCCGTCCTCGTCGTAGACGATGGGAAAAGGCTCGCCCCAGTAGCGCTGGCGGGAGAACAGCCAGTCGCGCAGCCGGTAGGTGACGGTGCCGTGTCCGGCCCCGGAGGCCTCCAGCCAGGCGATGATCGCCTCCTTGGCCTCGTCGACGCTCATCCCGTCCAGGCTGATCTGCGCGTTCGACGAGTTGATCGTCACTCCCGCGCCCGCGTAGGCCTGGTCGGCCGGGTGCCCTTCGGGCGGCTGCACGGTGTGCACGATCGGCAGGCCGAACTTGGTCGCGAACTCGAAGTCGCGCTGGTCGCCGCCGGGCACGCCCATGACCGCGCCGGTACCGTAGCCCATCAGCACGTAGTCGCCGACGAACACCGGGATCTGCTCTCCGGTCACGGGATTGGTGGCGTAGCTGCCGGTGAAGACACCGGTCTTGTCCTTGCCCTCGGACTGCCGGTCCACGTCGGTCTTGCGCGAGGCCGCCAGCCGGTATGCCGAGACCGCCGCGCTCGGCGACGCCTCGGCCCCGGTCCACACCGGGTTGGTGCCCTCGGCCCACTCGCCTGGTGCCACCAGGGACTCGACCAGCGGGTGCTCGGGCGCCAGCACCATGAAGGTGGTGCCGAACAGCGTGTCCGGCCGGGTCGTGAAGACCTCGATCGCCTTCTGCTCCCCCGCCGGAGTCGTCACCGCGAACGCGACCTGGGCGCCCTGCGAGCGACCGATCCAGTTGCGCTGCATGGCCTTGACCTTCTCGGGCCAGTCGACCCGGTCCAGGTCGTCGGCCAACCGGTCGGCGTACTTGGTGATGCGCATCATCCACTGCGACAGGCTGCGCCGGAAGACCGGGTAGTTGCCGCGCTCGGAGCGGCCCTCGGCGGTGACCTCCTCGTTGGCCAGCACGGTGCCCAGCCCCGGACACCAGTTGACCGGGGCCTCGCTGGAGTAGGCCAGCCGCTCGTCGTCGACCGCTGCGCGCTGCTCGTCGGCACTCAACTCGGTCCACGGCCGCCCGTCCGGCGTCGGCCGCTCGCCGCGCTCGAAGGCGGCCACCAGCTCGCTGATCGGGCGCGCGCGACCGGCACGCTCGTCATACCAGCTCTCGAAGATCTGGGTGAAGATCCACTGCGTCCACCGGTAGTAGCTCGGGTCCATCGTGGCGATGCTGCGCCGGTCGTCGTGTCCCAGCCCGAGCCGACGCAGCTGGCGCCGCATCGTGACCATGTTCTCTTCCGTGGTCTTGCGCGGATGCTGGCCGGTCTGCACGGCATACTGCTCGGCCGGCAGCCCGAACGCGTCGTAGCCCAGGCAGTGCAGGACGTTCTTGCCGGTCATCCGGTGGTAGCGCGCGAAGACGTCGGTGCCGATGTAGCCCAGCGGGTGCCCCACGTGCAGGCCGGCGCCCGAGGGGTAGGGGAACATGTCGAGGACGAGCAGCTTGCCGTGCTCCTCGAACGTCGCGACCGCTTCGGGCTCGGCCCACGGGCCGGCGGGGTTGGGCGCGTGGAAGGTGCCCTCGGCCTCCCACCGGTCCTGCCACGCCTCCTCGATCCGGCCGGCCAGCTCGGCGGTGTAACGATGCGGGGTCTCGTTCATGCTCGCGGTCCTCTTCCGGTCACCAGTGCGCGTCGTTGGCTGTCTCCAGTCGCGGTGTCGGACGCACCGCCAGACATGAGAAAACCCCTCACCACGGAGGGGTTTGCCGCGTTGTCGTCCGACCGATCAACGCGGCTGCATAAGGAGCAGTGTGCAACGCATGTGCTCAAGGTTAGCGCAGGCCGCTGCTCGCTGTCGCCGAGGTCAGGGCCCCGACCACCATCAGCACCTGCCCGACGTGGTAGGTCACCATCACCACCAGGTCGGCGCGGGCGCGCGGCCCGACGAACCGGTCCAGCCCGAGCACGAGGTCGGAGACGAGGAAGACCAGCGCGCCGGCCAGCACCAACGGCAGCGCGGTGCCCGCTGCGGTCACCGCGAGCACCGACAGCACGAGCATGTATGCCGTCGTGCCACCACCGAGCCAGGGCCCGCCCTCGCGCGCGGCCCCGGCCTGGACCCGGTGGCCCGCGGTGCGCAGCACGAAGAGCGCGAGGACCAGGACGACGAGCGCGGGGATCCAGTGGAACCCGAGCATGACGAAGGCGACGAGGTAGGCCAGGTCGCTGAGCAGGAAGGCCCCGAGGCCCCCGACGAACGACCGAGCGCCCGAGCCCAGCAGGAACACGTCGCCGACCAGCGCGAGCCCGAGGGCGACGAGCACGGACACCCCGACGTCGGTGCCGGGGGCACCGAGCGTGACGGCGAGCGCGATCAGCGCCAGCAGGGCCAGCGGCTTGGTGACCATCTCCACGCGCGGTGCGGCACGCCATACGGCTGCCCACGTGGCCACCACGAGGGCCGCCAGCACGAGGGCCGCCAGCACGAGGGCGGCGGCGACGGTCATGGCAGCGACGTTATCGACCGGTGGTGACACGACGAAGGCCGCCACCCCGGTGGGGCGACGGCCTTGCGACGTTTGGGCTCAGCGCTTGTGGTCGCGCTCCCTGGCGGCAGGATCGCTGCGCTGCGTTGCCCTTCAGGTCAGAGGGAGGCGGCCTTCTTGGCCATCGCCGACTTCTTGTTGGCCGCGTTGTTCTGGTGGATGACACCCTTGCTGACGGCCTTGTCGAGCTTGGTGGAGGCCACCTTGAGCGCCTCCTGGGCCGCGGTCTTGTCACCCGACTCGACGGCGGCGCTGAACTTGCGGATCCAGGTGCGCAGCTCGCTCTTGACGGCGCGGTTGCGCTCGGTCGCGACGGCGTTGGTGCGGATCCGCTTGATCTGGGACTTGATGTTTGCCACGAGGCTTCTTTCTCACATTCGGGTAGGTCGGTGCTGCTCTGTCATGAGGGCGACAGACGCGCCTCGGGACCGGGCGTGGGGCACCCGTGGTTGAGACGCGCAGGGTGGTGCTCAAGCATGCGCACACGACCTGAGCGCGCACGCGATGGTCAAATCTAGCAGCGCGGGGTGGTCGCGGCCAAAACGGCGGGGCGCCCGCGCAGGTGGACGCGCGGGGGTCGAGCGGCGGTCACGCGGCGGTCACGCGGCGCCGGGCACCTGGCTCGCCGCCTCCGCTGGCCTGTTCCGCCCTCCCGCCTACCCGTAGTCTTCGAGGCAGGTCCGAGCCCGTCGTCGCGAAGGAGTCCGTCACTGTGGTCCAGAGGCAGCTGCCCAAGCCGGCCGAGGTCTTCGAGCTGATGAAGTTCAGGAAGATCGAGCCCAACCTGAAGAAGCGCCGACTGCAGGCCGCGCTGACGATCGAGGACCTGCGCCGGATCGCCAAACGCCGCACCCCCGCCGCGGCGTTCGACTACACCGACGGCGGCGCGGAGGGCGAGATCTCGATGGCCCGGGCCGTGCAGGCCTTCGAGGACGTCGAGTTCCACCCCGCGATCCTGCACGACGTCTCCCGGGTGGACACCTCGACGCAGGTCCTCGGCGGCAGCTCCGCGCTGCCCTTCGGCATCGCGCCCACCGGCTTCACCCGCCTGATGCAGACCGAGGGCGAGGTCGCCGGCGCGGGCGCCGCTGCCCGAGCCGGCATCCCGTTCACTCTGTCGACCCTCGGGACGACCTCGATCGAGGACGTCAAGGCGGCCAACCCCCACGGTCGCAACTGGTTCCAGCTCTACGTCATGCGCCAGCGCGAGATCTCCTTCGGGCTCGCCGAGCGCGCGGCCCGGGCGGGCTACGACACCCTGTTCTTCACCGTCGACGCCCCGGTGGCCGGGGCGCGCCTGCGCGACACCCGCAACGGTTTCTCCATCCCGCCCCAGCTTGGCCTGCGCACCTTCTCCAACGCCGCGCTGCGCCCCTGGTGGTGGTGGGACTTCCTCACCACCGCCAAGCTCGAGTTCGCCTCGCTGTCCGAGACCGGGGGGACGGTGGGCGAGCTGCTGGACTCCGCCATGGACCCGTCCATCGACTTCGACGACCTCGCGGAGATCCGCGCGATGTGGCCCGGCAAGTTCGCCGTCAAGGGCGTGCAGACCCTCGAGGACGCCAAGAAGCTCGCCGATGTCGGCGTCGACGCCATCGTGCTGTCCAACCACGGCGGTCGTCAGCTCGACCGCGCTCCCGTGCCCTTCCTCCTGCTCCCCGAGGTGGCCCGTGAACTGGGCAGCGACGTGGAGATCATCGTCGACACCGGCATCCGCAACGGTGCGGACATCGTGGCCTCGTTGGCGCTCGGCGCGAAGTTCACCCTCATCGGGCGTGCCTACCTCTACGGGCTCATGGCCGGCGGCCGCGAGGGCGTCGACCGCGCCATCGCCATCCTCGCCGAGCAGGTGGTCCGCACCATGAAGTTGCTCCAGGTCGGCAACGTCGAGGAGCTGGGCCCCTCCCACGTGACGCAACTGAGCCGTTTCCACCGGCAGGACCAGGAAAGGGCGCACTCCGTCGGCCGTTGAGTTTCCTTCGGCAGGCTCCCGTTAGGTTGTCCGGGTGACCGTCCCGCGACCCGGCCCGTGTCCCACCCGCGGGACCTCGGCGCCGCCCACGAAGGCCGTCATCCTGGCCCGGGGCCTCGGCACCCGCATGCGCCGTGAGTCCCCGGGCGCCCGACTCGGCGCCGACCAGGCCGACGTCGCCGCGACCGGGGTCAAGGCGATGATCCCGATCGGGCGACCGTTCCTCGACTACGCGCTGTCCGCCCTGGCCGACGCCGGCCTGACCGACGTCTGCTTGGTGATCGGCCCGGAGCACGACGTGGTGCGCCGGCACTACGCCTCGACCCCACTCTCGCGGGTCACCGTCACCTTCGCCGAGCAGGCCGAACCGCTCGGGACGGCCGACGCGGTGCTCGCGGCGGAACCGTTCGCGGCAGACGATCGGTTCGTCGTGCTCAACTCCGACAACTACTACCCCGCGGCGGCGCTGGCCCGGCTGCGGGAGGCACCCGGCTCGGCGCTGGCCGGCTTCGACCGGGAGACGCTGGTGCGCGAGAGCAACATCGACGCCGCACGGATCCGCGCGTATGCCGTGCTGCGAGTTGGCGCGGGCGGTCGCCTCGAGGACGTGGTCGAGAAGCCCGACGCGGCCACCATGGCCGCGCTCGGCGGCGACGCGCCGGTCAGCATGAACGCCTGGCTCTTCACGCCGGCCATCTTCGAGGCCTGCCGACGCACCACGCCCTCCAGCCGGGGGGAGCTGGAGATCACCGACGCCGTCCGGGTCGCGATGACGCAGCTGGGCGAGCAGTTCGACGTGGTGCCGGTCCGCGAGGGTGTGCTCGACCTGTCCAGCCGCGGCGACATCGCCTCGGTCCAGCAGCGCCTGGCCGACGTCCCGGTGTCCCTGTGAGCCGCCGACACGTGGAGCTGCTACGCGCGGCGGGCATGAGCGAACTCTCGGCGAGGCACAAGGAGGCGCCCTTCGAGCGGGCGCTGGCCGCGCTGCGAGGCCTGGGCCGCGACACCTCGGGGCCGGTGCCGAGCTGGTTCGTGCCGGGCCGGGTCGAGGTGCTGGGCAAGCACACCGACTACGCCGGCGGGCGGAGCCTTCTCGCGGCGGTCGAACGCGGGGTCTGCGTGGTCGCGCTCCCTCGCTCGGACCGCACGATCCGCGTCGTCGACGTCGCGGAGGGCGTGGACACGACGTTTGCGCTCGAGCCCGGGCTGCGGCCAGCACTTGGGCACTGGAGCAACTACCCGATGACGGTGGCGCGCAGGCTCTCCCGCAACTTCCCCACGGCGAATCGGGGCGCGGACATCGTCATCGCCAGCGACCTGCCACACGCCTCAGGTATGTCGAGCTCCTCCGCCCTGGTCGTCGCGGTCGCCCTCGCCCTCATCGCGGTCAACGAGCTCGAGAGCACCAACCTCTATCGCGCGCACCTGGGCACCGCCGAGGACCTGGCCGGCTACCTGGGCTGTGTCGAGAACGGGCAGAGCTTCGGGCCGCTCACCGGCGACCAGGGGGTCGGCACGTTCGGCGGGAGCGAGGACCACACGGCGATCCTCGCCTGCCGTCCCGGCCTCCTGTCGCAGTACTCCTTCTGCCCCGTGCGCGCCGAGCGCGTCGTGCCGTTCCCGGACGACCACGTCCTCGTGATGGCGGTCAGCGGGGTGGTGGCGGAGAAGACGGGTGCCGCGCTCGCGGCATACAACGGCGCCTCGCTGGCCACGCGGGCGATCCTCGCCCTGTGGCGCGAGCACACCGGACAGGACGCGGAGAGCCTGGTGGCCGCGGCCGCCTCGTCGCCGGACGCACCGGACCTGCTGCGTTCGCTGGTGGCCGGCGACCGCACACTCGCGGCGCGGCTCGACCAGCTGCTCGACGAGAGCGAGCGGATCATCCCGGCTGCCGGGCTGGCGTTGCAGCGCGGCGACCTGGCCGCCCTGGGACCACTGGTGGACGCCTCGCAGCGGGACGCCGAGCAGGGTCTGGCCAACCAGGTCCCGGAGACCATCTGGCTGGCCCGGTCCGCCCGCGAGCTCGGTGCGGTGGCGGCGTCCGCGTTCGGTGCCGGTTTCGGGGGCAGCGTCTGGGCGATGGCGCCGGCCGACGACGCGGCACGCTTCCGGGCGGCCTGGCTGGACCGCTACCGGGAGCGGTTCCCGGCCCGAGCGGCTGCGGCGTCCGCGTTCACGACCCGACCCGGACCGGGCGCCACCCGCCTGGACCTGTTGGCCTGAGCGGAGGCCGCCGCTCAGGCGGTGCGGCCCTGACGCTCCGTGGCGATGGTGAGGATGGCGCGCTCGACCGCGTAGACCGGGTCTCGGCCTCCGCCCTTGACGTCGAAGTCGGCCGCCGCGACGGCCTGGATCGACCGGCCGAGCGCCTGGGGGTCCCAGCCCCGTGCGGTCTGGCGGGCGCGGTCGACCTGCCAGGGCGCCATACCGAGCTGTTTGGCAACTTCGGCCGAGCGCAGCCCTCGGCTGGCCGACCCGACCTTGACGACCTGGCGCAGCTGGCTGGCCAACACGGCGACGATCGGCACCGGGTCGACCCCGCTGGCGATCGCGTGACGCAGCAGCCGCAGCGCCTCGCCCGCCTGCCCGGCGATCGCCGCGTCGGCCACCCGGAAGCCGGACGCGTCCACCTTGCCACCGTGGTAGCGCTCGACCACCGCATCGTCGACGAGGCCCTCGGTGTCGGCGATGAGCTGCGCGCAGGCGGCCGCGAGCTCGCTGACGTCCTTGCCGACGGCCTCGAGCAGCGCCCGGATCGCCTCGGGGGTGATCTTGCGCCGCTTGCTCCGGAACTCGTTCGTCACGAACCCGGTCTTGTCGCGGTCGGTCTTGATCGCCGGGCAGTCGATGACCCGGGCGTGGGCCTTCTTGGCGGTGTCGAGCACCTTCTTGCCCCGGTTGCCGCCCTTGTGCGCAAGCACCAGCGTGACGTCGTCGGCCGGAGCGGCCAGCAGCGCGAGCACGTCGGTCTGCAGCTCGTCGGACGCCTCGTCGAGGTCGTGCACCACCACCGCCTTGCTGCCCCCGAAGAGGGACGGGCTGGTGTGGACGGCGAGCGAACCCGGTTCGTAGGACGCGGCATACAGCTTGATGACCTCGACCTCGGGGTCGCTGTCGCGCAGCAGGGTCATCGTGGAGGCCAGCGCCCGGTCGGCGAGGACCTGCTCGGGTCCGCTGATCAGCACGAGCGGCGGCACACCGGCGCCGGCGCTTCCGGCGCTTGCCGAGCCGGGCTGCGAGGGGTGGGCGGTCACGGGTCACAGCCTGCCACGGCGGCCCGACAGGTCTCCCCCACCCCGCCCATGCTCCCGCACCGGCCTGTGCTCGGCCCGGCCTTCGCCTGTGCTCGCCTCAGACCGCTCCCGCACCTTCGAAAAACGGCTTGAGGTGAGCACAGGCCGCGGCGGAGGAGGGTGCCGAGCCGGTATGACGGGTCGCTGGCAGGCCGGTCGGCCGCGGGTCAGCGCGTCGCCGGTTTCTCGAAGGCGACCAGGGTGTAGCGGGGAGCCGGCCGCCCCTCGCGGGTGATCCCGCCGACGAACTCGGCGCTGCCGACCTCGGTCAAGCCGCGCGCCTCTAGCCCGGCCGTGACGTCGGCCCGCCGGTCGTTGACCAGGCCGTCGCGGGAGTCGCGTGCGTCTCCGGCCGCCTTGTCCACGGTCGTGACGTAGCGACCACCGGGGCGCAGCACCCGCGCGGCCTCGTCCAGCACACCCTCGACGACACGCGCCGGCAACAGGTGCAGCAGCCAGACCGACGTCACCGCGTCCAGACTCGAATCGGCCACCGGCAACCGCTTCGCGTCAAGCCGCACCTGGGAGCCTGGCAGCCGCCGTTGCGCGACCCGCAGCATGCCCAGTGACAGGTCGCCGACCGCAACCTCGCGCCCGAGCGCCGCGAGCTCGGAGGCGACCGAGCCCGTCCCTCCGGCGATGTCGAGCACCCGCGTCAGGCGCTCCGGCAGGAGCCCGTGGACGGCTGCGGCCGCGGCAGCCGCACGTTCGCGACCTCCTCGCGTGGCGTCATACCGGGCTGCCTCGGCATCGTAGTCGAGCACGTCCCCTCCTCGAAGATCTGCGGCGTCAGTCTGGGGTCGGTCGGGGACGGCTCGGAAGTTCAGTCGAAGGACATGGTGGGCGCGTCGGAGAGCTCGAGGCCGAGCAGCGTCATGCGGGCGGTCACGAGGTCGGGCGCGAGCTCGAGGTGATCGGCGAGTTCCTCGAGGGTGCAACCCGACTCGACACCATCGCGCAGCTCGGCGTCCTGCTCGTCGGTCCAGGCGTGGCCGCCGGTGACGGCGGTGCGGGGCGATCGCGCCACGGGGGTGTGCTCGGCGACCGGCCTGGCGTCGTCGGCGTCGCCCATCGCCGTCCCCTCCAGCGCACCGGTGACCCCGCGCAGGGCCGGCTGGTGCACCGGCAACGGATCTGCGGCCGTCTCGTCGAGCCGTTGGAGGGCCGCCAGCACCATGGTCCGGTCGGTGGTGGGCCAGAACGGCGGCAACGACTTCTGCAGGAATCCGGCATAGCGCGCCGTCATCATCCGCGAGTCGAGGAAGGCCACGATGCCCCGGTCGTCGGAGCGCCGGACCAGCCGTCCGGCGCCCTGCGCGAGTCGCAGCGCGGCGTGGGTCGCGGACACCGCCATGAACCCGTTGCCGCCCATCTTCGCGATCGCCTGTGACCGGGCGGATGCCAGCGGGTCGTCGGGCCGCGGGAAGGGGATGCGGTCGATGATGACCAGCTGGCACGCCGAACCCGGGACATCCACGCCCTGCCACAGACTCAGGGTGCCGAACAGGCAGGTGGCCGCGTCGGACGCGAACTGCCGCACCAGCGTTGCGGTCTGGTCCTCCCCCTGGCACAGGAAGTTGATGCCGCGCGGGTCGTCGGCAAACCGCGAGCGCATCACCTCGGCCGCGGCGACCGCGGCCCGCGTCGAGGAGAAGAGGCCGAGCGTTCGTCCGCCGGCGGCGCGCACGAGCGCCTCGATCTCGTCCATGGTCTGCGGTGCCATGCCGTCGCGGCCCGGCGGAGGCAGCCGCTTGGCGACGTAGGCCATCGCCTGCCGCGGGTAGTCGAACGGGCTGCCGACGTCCAGCCCGGTCCACGACGGCGACCCCTCACCGCGCAGCCCGAGGGTCCCGGCCACCGCGTCGAAGCTGCCGCCGAGCTCGAGCGTGGCCGACGTCATGATCACCGTGCGGTCCTCGAACACCTTGTCCCGCAACAGCATCGCCACACTCATCGGCGCGACTCGCAACACGGAGCCGCGCCGTGGGTCCCGCCCCACCCACGCGACGTCGAGCTCACGCTGCTCGAGGATCCGGGCGGCGTTCTCGTTGACCTCGTCGATCGCGGCGCGGGCCACCTGCCGGGCACCGTCGTTGTCCTGCGGGCTGGGCGGTTTGAGCTCCGACTGGACGGCTCGGGTGGTGTCGCGCACCCGCTCGAGCGCCAGGGTCAGCCCGTCCGGCAGCCCGGTCAGCCGTCCCTCGTCGAGCTCGTCGACGACGCCCTGGAAGAAGGTCGAGGCCTCGGTCACCTGGTCGGTGTCGGCCAGCTTGCCCGCCTTCTTGGCGGCCGCGGCGATCATCGAGGCGGTCAACTCGTCGGTGATCGTCGAGGTCACCCGGTCGACCAGCTCGTGCCCTTCGTCGACCACGAGCAGGTCGTGCTCGGGCAGCATCTGCCGGCCCTCGAACGCGTCGATCGCCATGAAGCTGTGGTTGGTCACGACGACGTCGACGTCCTTGGCTGCCTCGCGGGCGCGTTCGACGAAGCAGTCCCCCACCAGCGGGCACTTCGACCCGAGGCACTCGTGGGCGGTCACCGACACCTGGTGCCAGGCTCGCTGCGAGACCCCCGGGACCAGCTCGTCACGGTCACCCGACTCGGTCACCTCGGCCCACTCGCGCAGCCGCACCACCTCCGCCCCGAGCCGTCCCATGCCGGAGTCGACCTGCCCCACCGAGAGCAGCGATCCCTCGTCCTCGTCGGGGAACCCGCCCACGAGCTTGTGCTGGCACAGGTAGTTGGCCCGGCCCTTGACCAGCGCATACGTCGGCTTGCGGCCCAGCAGCGGCGCCACCGCCTCGGCGACCCGCGGCATGTCACGGTCGACGATCTGCGCCTGCAGGGCGAGGGTCGCCGTGGCCACGATGGCCGGCCGGCCGGTGTCGAACGCGTGCGCCACGGCAGGCACGAGGTAGGCCAGCGACTTGCCGGTGCCGGTGCCGGCCTGCACCAGCAGGTGCCCCTTGCCGCCGACGGCCTCCTGCACGGCCTCGGCCATCCGGGTCTGGCCGGGACGCTCCGTGCCCCCGACGCCTTCGACCGCGGCGTGCAGAAGGGCAGAGAGATCGGCGGCCATCACCACAGGGTATGCCGACCGGTCACCTCGCCGCGGCAGCGCTCCACAGCCCGGTCGGTGGTCAGGCCGAGTCAGCGAGTTGACGGACCGACCTGGCCACCTCGGTCCACAGCGGCTCCGGCAGGTCGTGGCCCACTCCCGGGAAGATCGTCATCCGAGCACCGGTCACCCGTGAGGCGGTGGCCCGCCCCGCCGACTGTCGGACGATCGGATCGGCGTCGCCGTGCAGGACGAGCAACGGCTTGCCCAGCTCGCGCAGCCGAGGGCCGTGCCACTGGGCGCCGATCTGACGGCTCTGTGCCTTGGTGTCGCGAGGTCCGCTGTCGACTTCCCGCTCGATCCACTCCCGTGCGGCACTCTCATCGAACGGGTATGCCGGGGAGGCCACTCCGCGAGCCACCGCCAGGCTGGCGGCGATGTCCCCTTCGCGGCCCTCGGGGAACTTCATCCGCGCCAGACGGGCGAGCAGGCCGTAGCGCAGGTAGCGCGCCACCCCCAGGCCGCCGACGTCGCTCGGCACCGCCGCGGACGACGTGACGCTGAGCACCCGCTCCGGGTGCCGCAGCGCGATCCGCTGGGCCACCGCGCCCCCGAGCGAGTGACCGAAGACGTGTGCCTGGTCCCACCCGACGGCATCCAGGACCGAGACGGCGTCGTCGGTCATGTCCTCGGCCGTGTAGGCCTCACCCCGCCGGCCGAACAACGCCGCAAACGGATTGGCCGTGCCGGTGTCGGGCATCCGGGTCGACTCACCGGCATCACGCTGGTCATAGCGCACGACGTGGAAGCCCTCGTCGGCAAACGCGCGGCACAACCCTGCGGGCCACCAGAAGCGGGAGGTGCCCAGCCCCATCACCAGCAGGAGCGGATCACCGGCCGAGCCGACCACCTCGTCCCACGCGACCTGCACCTGGCCGTTCCGCGCATACCGGGTCGGGCTCCACATCAGGTCGGTGGATGCCACCATTGTCTTCCCTCCCTATTCGCGAACGGCGTTCGCACAATATGAGGATAGGGTGTGGCGAAGATCGGTCGCAAGCTCGGGGAGGGTGATGACGGACCAGTCGACCGCCATCTGGCTCCGCGGCGAGCGGGCTCCGCGTGGCCGCGCACCGGAGCACACCCGAGGCGAAATCGCTGCGGCCGCCGTCCGGCTCGCCGACCGGCAGGGTCTGGCTGCGGTCACCATGCGTGCGCTGGCCCGCGTCATCGGCACCGGCGCGGCCTCGCTCTACCGCTACGTCGCCACCCGGGACGAGCTCGTCGAGCTGATGGTCGACGAGGTCAACGGCGAGTTCGAGCTCGAGCGCAGACCGGACGCGTCCTGGTTGGACCAGATGGTGGACCTTGCGCACCAGGCTCGCGACATCTACCGACGACATCCATGGATGATCGAGGCCCTGGACACCACGCCCACCCTCGGTCCACACGGCTGCTCCTACCTCGAGCACGCGCTGGCCACGCTGGCTGTGACGGGCGCAGGCGGACGCACCCGGCTCGAGGCCATCGGCGTGTTCAGCGGGCTCGTGCGGCTGCTCTGCAAGGCCGAGCGCGACCGTCAGCAGCCGGGGCCGCCCTCGGCCCGGATGGCGCAGCGCAACGCCTACCTCAGCTCCGTGGCTGCCTCGGGAGAGCACCCCCATCTCGCCGCGGCCTTCGCAGAGACGAGCGAGCAGTCATCGTCCGAAGGCCCGCAGTACCAAGGGATCCCAGCAGCGCCTTCCGACGGGCAGTTCGACGGTCAGTTCGACCGCATCGTGCGCCGAACGCTGCTGGGGATGCTGCACGAAGGGGACCCCGACTGACCGACGGCGGCGTCGAAGGCCGCGGCGGGTCAGGGTCCCGCCGAAACTCGCTTTCCCCAGCCGCCCGGCTGCTGCGAGGCTGCGCCCATGCCTCCGAGCGAGATGTGGACCGATCAACAGCACGACCCCCGCGAGAACGGTGTGGTCCCCCGCGGTGAGCAGGAGGTCGTCCTGGACTACCTCCGGCGCTACCGGCTCACCTTCGAGATGAAGTGTGAGGGCTTGGACGCCGAGCAGCTCACACGCCAGTCGGTGCCGCCCTCGGACCTGTCACTGCTCGGTTTGCTGCGCCACCTGGCTCGGGTCGAGCACCACTGGTACCGGCGCGTCCTCGAGGGACAGGACCTCCCGCGCCTGCACCACGGCGAGGAAGGGGAGACGTCGTTCTCCGGCGCCGTCGCCGACCCGGCAGTCGTCGAGGAGGCGTGGCGCGAGTGGCGCGCCGAGGTCGACCATGCCCGTGAGGTCGAGGCACGGCTCGACTCGTGGGGAGACACGGTCAGGGTCCAGGGCGACGACGTCGAGGTGCGGGACATCCTCATCCACCTGGTCGAGGAGTACGCGCGCCACTGCGGCCACGCCGACCTGCTGCGCGAGTGCATCGACGGACGCACCGGCCAGTAGCTGCCCGCGCCCGGCGCGTCATGGAGCCCCGCGCGTCATTGACAGGCGTGGTCGAGCCGCTCGCGGTACTCCGGCGAGTCGTGCATCGCCACGGCGAGGCGGTACTGACCGACGGCCTCGTCGCGACGGCCCTGCCGCTCCAGGCTGCGCCCGAGGGCGAACCGGGCGTAGTGGTCGGCCGGGTCGAGCTCCAGGACCCGCCGGAAGGACTTCTCGGCACGGCTCAGCTGGGCCGAGTGGAAGTAGGCACGGGCGAGCAGCAGCTGCCCCGAAGCCGAGTCGGCGATCTCGTCGGCGATCGGCTCGAGGGTGCGCAGCGCCTCGAGCGGCCTCGCCAGCTCGAGCTGGAACTCGGCCACCCGGAACAGCTCATAGGTGCTGTCAGCGTTCGGCGTCGTGAAGGGCGTCGTCATCTCATCCACCAAGGTTGCGCCGGCCCGTGCTGACCGGCTGCCCCGCCCAACGCCACACTGCTGCGCCCCATTCCATCACTGGCGCGGAGGCCAAGACACAGCACCAGCGCGGCATCGGAGCGGGCTCGCCGGGGAGTCGGTATGCCGCGTCGCCCAAGCCGCCCCGCCGCAGGACGTCCGCGCCGGGAGGGTCGCAAGGTCCTGCGATGCGGTGGCCCCGCCACCACGACGCAGGACATCCGAGCCGAGAGCGTCACAAGGTCCTGCGATGCGGTGGCCCGTGCCGCCACGAGGCAGGACGTCCGCGCGCGAGGCGAGGACCGGCATACAGACTCGTCATGCCCGAGGACCGTCTGGGCTGGCGCGCTGACCGGCTGGTGGGAAGACCTGCGATGTGGTCCCCGGGGCCGCCACGACGTAGGACGCCTGCGCCGAGAGGCGTCACGAGGTCCTGCGATGCGGTGGCCCCGCCAGCCACGACGCAGGACGTCCGCGCCGGGAGGGTCACGAGGTCCTGCGATGTGGTCGCTCCGGCGGCCACGACGCAGGACGTCCGCCGGCTCCGAGCAGGAGCGCCAAGCCACGCGGCAAAGGTCGGCGGCCATCGCCATCGGCGTCCTGTGGCGCACCGTTGCCGGGGCGGCGCAACCAGCGGCAGCTCGTCGGGTCAGTCGGCGGTGCAGATGAGGTGCGCCACCATCGCGGTCCAGCCGGTCTGGTGCGAGGCGCCGAGACCGGCACCGGTGTCGCCGTGGAAGTACTCGCTGAAGGTGGGGTGCGGCGCCCAGAGCGGGCCGGTCGGCACGTGCCTCGGATCACCAGGCCGCCTGCCGTCCGGTCCGAGGCGGAAGAGGTCGACGAGGCGTTGCTCGAGGTCACGGGCGATCTGCGCCATGCTTCGCTCCCTAGCCGAGCCGGTCGGCAGCTCCCGGACGAACCCCTCCCCGGCACCGCTCGCGTAGGTGCGCAGTGCGTCCAGCAGCAGGATGTTGACGGGGAACCAGACGGGGCCGCGCCAGTTCGAGTTGCCGCCGAACAGACCGCTGTCGGACTCCCCCGGCGTGTAGGCGAGCGACAGGGTCGTGCCGTCGACCTGGGCGGTGTAGCCGTCGCGGTAGGCCGCCGAGACCGACCGCAGCCCGTGCGGCGACAGGAACTCCCCCTCGTCGAGCATCCGCGTGAGGAGGCGGCCGAGTCGGGACGGGTCGACGAGCGACAGCGTGTGCTGCTGCCCGCCGCGGTGACCCGTGGTGATGATCGCGTCGGTCAGGTGGGGGCGCCGTTCGCGCAGCCACTGCAGCCGGGCGGTGAAGTCGGGCAGCTCCGACTCGACCCACGGCGGCGCCACCGCGACGGCCATCAACGGCAGCAGTCCCACCATCGAGCGCACCTTGAACTGCTGGAAATTGCCGTCCGGCTGCACGAGCACGTCGTAGTAGAAGCCGTCATCCTCGTCCCACACCGAGACGTCGTGCGAGCCGAACTGCTCCATCGCCTCGGCGATCCCGAGGAAGTGCTCGAGGAACTTGGTTGCCGAGCTGTCCCAGGCCACGTCGTGCCGCGCGAGCTCGATCGCCATCCGCAGCATCGACAGGCAGAAGAACCCCATCCAGCTGGTCGCGTCGGACTGCTCGAGGCGTTGGCCGTGCGGCAGCGGTTCGGACCGGTCGAACAGACCGATGTTGTCCATACCGAGGAACCCGCCCTCGAACAGGTTGGACCCGTCGGCGTCCTTGCGGTTGACCCACCACGCGAAATTGAGCAGAAGCTTGGTGAAGACGCGGATCAGGAAGCTCTGGTCCTGCGCCCCGTCGATCTGGTAGACCTGCCACGCCGCCCAGGCGTGCACCGGCGGGTTGGCGTCGGAGAAGTTCCACTCGTATGCTGGGAGCTGGCCACTCGGAGCCATCGCCCATTCCCGACACATCAGGACGAGCTGCTCCTTGGCGAACTCCGGGTCCAGGTGCGCCAGCGCGACACAGTGGAAGGCCAGGTCCCAGGTGGCGAACCACGGGTACTCCCACTCGTCCGGCATCGAGATGATGTCGGTGAGGGCCAGGTGCTGCCACGAGGTGTTGCGGCCCTCCGGCTGGCGGGCGAGGCGCTGTGGCGGCGGCGTGGGCTGGGCCGGGTCGCCCTCGAGCCAACGTGAGACGTCGTAGCGGTAGAGCTGCTTGCCCCAGAGCAAGCCGGCGAACGCCCTGCGCGCGACGTGCCGGTCCTCCTCCGACACGGACCCGGGGATCACCGCGGCGTAGAACTCATCCGCCTCCCGCCGCCTCGTCTCGACCACCTGCGCGAACGGCGTTGCCTGCTCGAAGGGTTCGCCGTCGTTGTCGTTGCGCATCCGCAGCCGGACGGTCACGCTCTCGCCGGACGGCACTGCGTCGAAGTGGTACCAGAACGCGGCCTTCGTCCCGGAATTCTCCGGGTTGGCCGCGTCCGCCTGGCCGTGGACGACGGCACGGTGGATGGCGTCCTTCGGGTAGGCGGTGGCCTGCGGCGCGTCGTCACCATAGAGAGGGTGAACGTTGGTCTCGTTGTCGCAGAAGAGGACTCGCGGCGAACCCTCGGCCGTCACGCGATAGCGGCCCAAGTAGCCGTGCTCGGCCACCACCGTCCGACCGTCCTCGGCCAGGGTCAGGGTCGGCGTCCGGGCGTCGCGTCCCCATGACCAAGTGTTGCGAAACCACAGCTGTGGCAACAGGTCCAACGGTGCGGCGTCCGGGCCGTGGTTGGTGGCCGTCACCTCGACGCAGATGTCGGTGGGCGAGCCCTTGGCGTGGGTGACCTGCACGTCGAAGAACCTGTCGCCCTCGAGGATGCCCGTGTCGGAGAGCTCGTACTCCTCGTCACCGCGGCCGCGCCGGCCGTTCTCGGCGACCAACTCGGCATACGGAAACGCCTGCTGTGGATAGCGATAGAGCCACTGGCCGAAGGAGTGGGTCGGGGTGGCGTCGAGGGCCCACCAGTACTCCTTGGCGTCCTCACCATGGTTGCCCTGGGCGTTGGTGAGGCCGAAGATGCGCTCCTTGAGCCGGTCGTCCCGACCGTTCCAGAGCGCAAGGCCGAGGTTGAGGAAGCCGTAGCGGTCGCACAGGCCCGCCAGCCCGTCCTCACCCCAGCGGTAGGCGCGCAGGTGCGCGTGGTCGAACGGGAAGTAGTCCCAAGCGTTCCCGTCAGCGGAGTAGTCCTCGCGCACGGTCCCCCACTGACGCCCCGACACGTAGGGACCCCAGACCTTCCAGGGGTCGGTGTCGGCCGGCGCCTCGGCCAACCTGCCGTGCTCGGCGGTCCGTGGGGGCTGCTCGCCAGAAACGTTCGCGGAAGTCACGGGCACACTGTGCCACGCGGCATACGGACGTCGCAGGTGCCAGCCGCGGCTTCTGGAGGCACCCCGCGAGCTCAGACGGCGTATGCCGCGAGCTCACCCACCAGCGTGGGGCCCACCTTGGCCTCGACCCGCGTGCCCTCGGCGGTGTGCTCGCTGGCGAGGACCTCGCCCTCCTGGTGCAGCCGGTTGAGCAGGTCGCCGCGCTCGTAGGGCAGCAGCACGTCCACCGGGATCTCGGGGCGCGGCAGCTCCTCGGCGATCAGGGCGCGCAGCTCGTCGATGCCCTCGCCGGTGCGTGCCGACACGACGATGCTGTGCTTCTCGTGCCGCAGCAACCGGTGGATGACCTCCGGGTCGGCCGCGTCGGCCTTGTTGATGACGATGACCTCCTTGATGGCGTCACCGCCCAGGTCGGCGAGCACGGCACGGACCGCGCTGATCTGACCTTCCGGGTCGGGGTGGGAGCCGTCGACCACGTGCAGGAGCAGGTCGGCGTCACCGACCTCCTCGAGGGTGGAGCGGAACGCCTCGACCAGCTGGTGCGGCAAGGAACGGACGAAGCCGACCGTGTCGGTCAGTGTGTAGGCCCGGCCGTCCTCGGTCTCGGCCCGCCGGACCGTCGGGTCCAGCGTGGCGAAGAGCTGGTTCTCGACGAGGGCGCCGGCGCCGGTGAGCCGGTTGAGCAGGGACGACTTGCCGGCGTTGGTGTATCCCGCGATCGCGACACTGGCCACGTGGCCCCGGCGGCGGCTGCCGCGCTTGGTGTCGCGGGCGGTCTTCATGTGCGCGATCTCGCGCTTGAGCTTGGCCATCCGGGTATTGATCCGCCGGCGGTCGAGCTCGATCTTGGTCTCACCGGGTCCGCGCGAGCCCATGCCCTGGCCGCCGGCCGCCTGCCCACCGGCCTGACGGGACATCGACTCACCCCAACCGCGCAAACGCGGGAGGAGGTACTGCAGCTGGGCCAGCTCGACCTGCGCCTTGCCCTCACGGCTCTTGGCGTGCTGGGCGAAGATGTCCAGGATCAGCGCGGTGCGGTCGATGACCTTGACCTTGACGATGTCCTCGAGGGCACGGCGCTGGCTGGGCGACAGCTCGCCGTCGCACACGACGGTGTCGGCGCCCTCCGCGATCACGATGTCGCGCAGCTCGGCGGCCTTGCCCGCGCCCAGGAACGTGCTGGTGTCGGGCTTGCCGCGGCGCTGCACGAGGCCGGCGAGCACGGTGGAGCCGGCCGTCTCGGCGAGCGCGGCGAGCTCGCGGATGGAGTTCTCGGCGTCCTCCACCGTTCCCTCGGTCCAGACGCCGGCCAGCACGACGCGCTCGAGGCGCAGCTGGCGGTACTCGACCTCGGTGACGTCCTGCAGCTCGGTCGACAGGCCCGCGACGCGGCGCAGCGAGGCGCGCTCCTCGCGCTCGAACTGCTCGCCGTCGACGCTCTCTGCGGCCGCCGCACTGTCACCGCCGGTGTGGCGGTTGGGGTAGAGCGGCGCGAGCGTGGGCAGCCCCGAGTCGGAGCTGTCGACGTGCGTGGTATCGATGCCGTGGTCGTGGTGGGTGGCGGTGTCGTGGTCGTCGGCGGCGAGCGCTGCGGCGCGGGTGCCGAACAGATCAGATCGTTTCGTCATATCTCCTCAAGGATCCCACCCCGGGACAGGTGGGCGCGACTCGTTTGACACAACGATGCGGCGCCATCTCCCATTCCGGCCGGTCTCACCGCCCAGACCGCGTGCTCCCCCAGGCCGCTTTGCTCTCCCCGGGCCGCTTTGCTCATCTCGGGCCGGTCCTGGCCGCCGCGCAACCGGCCTGAAGCGAGCACAGGCCGAGTCGGGCGGCCACTACGCTGTCGGCGATGTCCGACCACTACTTCACCGCCGAGCCGGCCAGCCCCGAGCAGCGCCGCACCCTCACCGTCCGGCTGGCCGACCGACGGTTCGACGTGCACACCGCGCCGGGCATCTTCAGCCCGCACCGGGTCGACCAGGGCACTGCCGTGCTGCTCGCCGAGGCTCCCCCGCCGTCACCGACCGGCCACCTGCTCGACCTCGGCTGCGGCTGGGGACCCATCACGCTGACCCTGGCCCTGCGATCACCCGAGGCGAAGGTCTGGGGCGTCGACGTCAACCAGCGCGCCCTCGCCCTGCTGCGGGACAACGCCGCCGACCTGGGCCTCACCAACGTCACCGCCGGCACCGCGCAGGACGTCCCGGCGGACCTCGCCTTCGACACGATCTGGTCCAACCCGCCGATCCGCGTCGGCAAGCAGGTCCTGCACGAGCTGCTGCGGACCTGGCTGCCGCGTCTGGCGGCCGGCGGCACGGCATACCTCGTGGTGCAGCGCAACCTCGGCTCGGACTCCCTGCAGCGCTGGCTGACGCAGGAGCTCGAGGCGACCCACCGGGGCGAGTTCGCGGTGCGGCGCTACACCAGCGTCAAGGGCTACCGGCTGCTCGAGGTCGCCCGCCCCTGACCGCGCTCCCCACGAGCACCTCTGCTCGGCTCAGGCCGCTTCTGCGCCTCACGCGAGCGGCCTGGAGGGAGCACGCCCGTGCCCGTGCTCCCTTCGGACGGCGTGTCGGACCGACGGAACCGGCCCGGACAGAGCAAAGCGGCCCCAGCGGAGCACGGGGCGATCAGAGGGTGAGTATGCCGTCCGCCACCAGGGCGGCCGGCCCGGACAGCTCGACCTCGGACGCCGGCAGTGCCCGGACCCAGACGGTGCCTCCCGGCACGTCGACCTGCCACACCCGGTCGTCCGAGACCTCGCCGGCCCACCAGCGGGTGGCGAGCGCCGCAGCGGCCGCGCCGGTGCCGCACGAACGCGTCTCCCCGACCCCCCGCTCGTGCACCCGCATCGCGATGTGCCCGGCCGAGATCGGCCGCACCAGCTCGACGTTGGTGCCGTCCGAGGGCACGGGCGAGACCTCCGGGGCGGTGGTCAGGTCGAGTGACTCGAGGACGACGTAGTCGGGCAGGGCGACGACGGTGTGCGGGTTGCCGAGCTCGAGCGACAGCCCCGGAAGCGGCCCGTCCGGCAGGTTGACCATGCAGTCCGACCCGTTGGCCTCGGCCGTGTCGGAGTCGAGCAGCCGGTAGCTGCCGAGGTTGACCGCGATGCGGTCGCCGTCGAAGCGGACCGCCTTGACGCCGGACCGGGTGGCGATGTGGAACGTGTCCGCCTCCTCCAGGCCCTCCCGACGCAGGTAGGCGGCGAACACGCGAGCGCCGTTGCCGCACATCTCGACGGCGGATCCGTCGGCGTTGCGGTAGTCCATGAACCAGCGAGCCCGGTCGGCCTGGTCGGCGACCTCGGGCACCGCGGAGGTCGGCACCACCCGGATGACTCCGTCGCCGCCGATCCCGGCGCGGCGGTCGGCGATGTGACGCACCTGGTCGGCGGTCACGTCGGCGGTGCCGTCGAGGTCGGGCAGCAGCACGAAGTCGTTCTCCGTGCCGTGTCCCTTGGTGAAGGCTCGCGTCGTGGTCATCGAGGTCCATCCTGCCCCACGTCGCTGCGAACGAGCTCGAGCGCACGGTCGATGAGACGCAAGTCGTCGTGCGGCAGCCAGCACACCCGCGGGTCGGGGCGAAACCACGACTCCTGCCGCCGCGCGAACCGGCGGGTCGCGGTGATCGTCGCCTCCTGCGCCTCGACCGGGCTCATCGCGCCGTCGAGCGCGGCGAGGGCCTGGCTGTAACCGAGCGCCTTGCTCGCCGTGCGCCCCTCGCGCAGGCCCTGCGCGTCCAGCCCGCGCACCTCGTCGAGCAACCCCTGCTCCCACATGCGGTGCACCCGCTCGGCGATCCGCTGGTCCAGCGTCGGTCGGGGCACAGTGAGCCCGATCAGCACGGTGGGCCGCAGGTGCTCGCGCCGGGGCATGGTCGCCGAGAACGGCCGCCCGGTCAGCTCGATCACCTCCAGGGCGCGCACGATCCGGCGCCCGTTGTTCGGCTCGATCGCGCGGGCCGCGGCCGGGTCCGCGTCGGCCAGCCGCGCGAAGAGCGCCGCGACGCCCTCGTCCTCGAGCCGACTCGTCCAGGCCGCCCGCACCGCCGGGTCGGTCGGCGGGATCTCGAGCCGGTCCAGCGCAGCCCGCACGTAGAGGCCCGAGCCGCCGGCCACGATCGGCACCCGGCCGCGCGCGAGGATCGCCTCGAGGTCGGCTCGAGCAGACCGCTGGTATGCCGCGACGCTGGCTTCCTCGCGCACGTCCAGCACGTCCAGCTGGTGGTGGGCGATCCCCCGCCGCTCCTGCACGGGGAGCTTCGCCGTCCCGATGTCCATCCCGCGGTAGAGCTGCATGGCGTCGGCATTGACGACCTCACCGTCGAGCCGCTGCGCCAGGTCGAGGGCCAGGCCCGACTTGCCGCTCGCCGTGGCACCGACGACCGCGACCACGACGTCGTGGAGCGGGTCGGACGCAGGGTGCGATGCAGTCATCGCGGGCAGTCTCGCAGAGGCCGCTGGCGGGGACTCGGTCAGATCCGATGGCCGCTGCCCTGCCATGACACGCCGTCTTTGGGGTAGGTGTGGGCATGTGCAGTCCCGGGGGAAGCCCAGGGCGCGACGTTTCCACCTCGACAGGTAGGGAGATTGTGATGAGCGACTTCGACAACACGGGGTCCGACTCCGACGACACGACCGACGGGAGCTACGAGCAGACCGACGACTCCGGCACCACGACCGGGTCGGAGGGCATGGGCAGCATGGGCAATGCCGGGCGGGCCAGCGCCAACCCGTCCGAGTCCGGCGACGCGCCCAGCAGCGGCGCGCAGGACTCGGGTCAGGACTCCTCCCCCGGCGACTACGGCCAGTCCCAGCAGTCCAGCCAGGACCGTGGTGACGCGGAGGGCGGTTTCGGTGGCGGCGCCGGTTCCGAGCACGAGCACCAGCCGGGCGGCACCACTGGCTCGGGCGGCACCACTGGCTCGGGCGGCTCCGCCGGATCGGGCGGTTCGGTGGACGGAAGCGGCTCCGGCAGCTCCACCGACACCGCTCAGGGCGGCTACGACAACCAGGCCGCCGACACCGGGGCCGGTGACACCAGAGCCGCCGACAGGGCCGCCGCGACGGGCGACTACAGCACGGAGCACGGAACCGACCGGGACACCCAGGCCGGCGCCGGTTCGCTCGGTGAGTCCAGCACGGACCGCGAGGGCGGCTTCCGCACCGACCCCGACGAGGCGGCCGGGCTGCTGCCCGACGTGGACCCGAATGCCGGCGAGCCGGAGGACGACCAGGGCTGACCCGCGCAGCCGGCCGACCGTCATACCGACGGTGTGCGCGAAGGCGCCCCGGGCACGATCCGCCGCCCGGGGCGCCGCCTCGCCCCCGCCCCGCTAACCTGTGCCGTATGTCGTCGGCACCGATCGAGATCCACGTCATCGCGGACTCCACCGGCGACACTGCTGCCCGCGTCGCGCGCGCCGCCCAGGCCCAGTTCGTCCAGCACCCGACGCGAATCATGCGGCACCCGCGCATCGCCACCGCCGACGGCCTGCGCGCCGTCTTCGAGAGCATCAAAGGCGACGGCGGCAAGGGCGTCGCGATCTTCTCCACCCTCGTGGACGACGGGCTGCGGGCCCTGGTCACCGAGATGTGCGAGAGCCGCGGCGTCGCGCACGCCGACCTGCTCGCCCCGGCCATCACCGCGCTCGAACAGGCCAGCGGTGACGTGGCCGAACGCGTCCCGGCCCGCCCGGTCGGCACCGACCCCGACTATTTCAAGCGGATCGCGGCGATGGAATACGCCGTGAAGAACGACGACGGGCAGTTCCCCGAGGGCCTGCGCGACGCGGACATCGTGCTGATCGGGGTGTCGCGCACCGGCAAGACGCCGCTGTCGATGTACCTCGGCTACCTCGGCTACAAGACCGCCAACGTCCCGCTGGTGCGCGGGATCGCCCCACCGCCGGGCCTGTTCGAGGTGCCACGGTGGAAGATCGTCGCCCTGACGATCGACCCGCAACGGCTGGCCACGATCCGCGGCCGCCGGGTGCGGGCGCTCGGCGGGAGGGCGCGCGGACGGGACGGCTATGCCGAGCTCAACCGCATCTACGACGAGCTCGAGGAGGTCGGGGCGATCCACAAGCGCCTCGGCTGCCCCGTGATCGACACCACCTCTCTCGCCCTGGAGGAAGCCGCAGGGCGGGTGATAGACCTCGTCGACGATCGTCGCCGAGCCGCATCAGGCGAACACCTGGGCCACACCGTGAAACCCGAGGAGAACCGATGAGCACCAGCCCCGCCGCCGAGCCGTCCGCACACGACGCGAGCGCCGCCGAGGACGCGAAGTACATCTACGACCTCTCCGAGGGCGACGCCTCGATGAAGCCGTTGCTCGGTGGCAAGGGCGCCAACGTGGCCGAGATGACCAAGATCGGCATCCCGGTGCCCGACGGCTTCACGGTGACCACCGCCGCCTGCATCGAGGCGACCCAGCACGACGGCGAGTGGCCCGCGAACCTGTGGGACGACATACAGGCCGCCCTCGCGCGTCTGGAGGAGCGCACCGGCCGGGTGCTCGGCGCCGCCGAGAACCCGCTGCTGGTCTCGGTCCGCTCGGGCGCCGTCGTGTCGATGCCCGGCATGATGGATACGATCCTCAACCTCGGCATCAGCGACGAGTCGGTCGAGGCGCTCGGCCGCGAGGCCGACAGCCCGCGTTTCGCCTGGGACGCCTACCGCCGGTTCATCCAGATGTACGGCGAGGTGGTCGAGCAGGTGCCGGCGCACGTCTACGACGACGCGCTCGTCGCGCTCAAGCACCAGCGCGGCGTCACCCAGGACACCGAGCTGACCGCCGATGACCTCAAGGGCCTCGTCGCGACCTTCAAGGACCTGTCGCGCGAGCACATGGGCGAGGAGCTGCCGACCGACCCGCGCGAGCAGCTGCGGCGCTCGGTCGACGCCGTCTTCCGCTCCTGGCTCAACCCCCGCGCCGACGTCTACCGCCGCGCCAACAACATCTCCGCGGACCTCGGCACCGCCGTCAACGTGATGCAGATGGTCTTCGGCAACCGAGGCGAAACCTCAGCAACCGGAGTGTGTTTCACACGCAACCCGGCCACCGGTGAGAAGGAGCTGTATGGCGAGTTCCTCACCAACGCGCAGGGCGAGGACGTGGTTGCGGGGATCCGCACACCGCGCCCCCTGTCGGAGATGGAGCAGGTGCTGCCGGACGCCTACCACGAGCTGATCGAGACGATGCGCAAGCTCGAGGAGCACTACGGCGACATGCAGGACATCGAGTTCACCGTGGAGGAGGAGAAGCTCTACCTGCTGCAGACGCGCAACGGCAAGCGCACCGCGTCCGCGGCCTTCAAGGTGGCCCGCGCGCTCGTCGACGAGGGGGTCATCGACCAGCGCGAGGCGTTGCGCCGGGTCGAGCCCGCCCAGCTCGACCAGCTGCTGCACCCGGCGATCGACCCCGAGCACGGCGCGACCCCGCTGACCAAGGGCCTCAACGCCTCTCCCGGCGCCGCGGTCGGCGAGGTGGTCTTCGACGCCGACACGGCGGAACGTCGCGGCAAGGCGGGCGACGCGGTCGTCCTCGTGCGGTGGGAGACCGCGCCCGACGACATCGCCGGGGTCATCGCGGCCCAGGGCGTGCTCACCGCGCACGGCGGTATGACGTCGCACGCCGCCGTGGTCGCCCGCGGCATGGGCAAGCCGTGCGTGGCGGGAGCCTCGGAGATCAAGATCGACACCGACGCGAAGACCCTCACCATCGGCTCCACCGTGCTGCGCGACGGCGACACCATCACGCTGGACGGCTCGACCGGCGAGGTCTTCGAGGGTGCGCTCGAGCTGGTGCCCCCGCAGATCAATGAGGACTTCCAGACCATCGTCGGCTGGGCCGACGAGATCCGGCGGCTCGGTGTGCGGGCCAACGCCGACACCGGTGAGGACGCCAAGCGGGCGCGGGAGTTCGGTGCCGAGGGGATCGGACTGTGCCGGACCGAGCACATGTTCATGAACGAGGAGCGGCTCCCTGCGGTGCAGCGGATGATCCTGGCCGAGGACGAGGACGCCCGTGCCTCCGCGTTGGCCGAGATCCTGCCGATGCAGCAGTCCGACTTCGAGGAGATCTTCGAGGCGATGTCCGGGCTGCCGGTCACCGTCCGGCTGCTCGACCCGCCGCTGCACGAGTTCCTGCCCAACCTGGTCGACCAGGCTCTGCTGGTCCAGCGTCTGGAGATCGAGGGCGGCAAGCAGTCGGAGCTGAAGGAGGCGCAGCACCTGCTGGGTCGGATCCACAAGCTGACCGAACAGAACCCGATGCTCGGCACCCGCGGCGTCCGGCTCGCGCTGATGTATCCCGAGATCCCGGAGATGCAGGTGCGCGCCATCGTGCGGGCGGCGCTCGCGGTCAGGGAGAAGGGCGGTGACCCTAAGGTCGAGATCATGGTGCCGCTCGTGGCCTTCGCCGAGGAGCTGCAGCGGATGCGCGACCTGATCGACGAGACCGTGGCCGACGAGCTGTCCGGCTCCGGCGACCAGCTCGACTACACCGTCGGCACCATGATCGAGCTGCCGCGGGCGGCGGTGTGCGCAGACCAGATCGCCGAGCACGCCGACTTCTTCAGCTTCGGCACCAACGACCTGACGCAGACCGGCATCGGCATCTCCCGCGACGACGCGGAGGGCGCCTTCCTCGCGGCCTACGTCGACGAGGACATCCTGCCGGGCAACCCGTTCAGCTCGATCGACCAGGACGGCGTCGGCGGTCTGGTGCGACTCGGCACCGAGCGCGGACGGTCGGTCAAGGAACACCTCAAGGTCGGTGTGTGCGGTGAGCACGGCGGCGACCCCGCGTCGATCGCCCTGTTCAACGAGATCGGCCTCGACTACGTCTCGTGCTCGCCCTACCGGGTGCCGATCGCACGGTTCGCCGCGGCCCGGGCCATCCTCGACGGCGAGAACGAGGAGAAGTAACAGCCCTGACGCCAGCGCCTTCGGGTGGCCCACGCAGAGCTATGGAGGCACTCACGCCGGGTCCCGCCCGGGATGGCAAGATCGCCTGCGTGATCCTCCGGGAGCAGGGCGTGGTCGTGGCGGTGGCACGAGATGGCCGACACCGGTTCGGCAAACCGACCACGACGGCCATCCGGCTGGTCCCGGGGCTCGGCGTCGAGGGAGACGCCCACGCCGGTGCCACGGTGCAGCACCGATCGCGGGTCCGCCGCGACCCGACCGAGCCGAACCTGCGCCAGGTGCACCTGATCCACGCCGAGCTGCACGACGAGCTCGTGGCGTCCGGCTTCGAGGTCGAACCCGGCCAGATGGGTGAGAACGTGACCACACGGGGTCTCGATCTCCTGTCCCTTCCCCGAGGCACCCGCTTGCACCTCGGCGGGTGCATCCTCGAGGTGACCGGCCTGCGCAACCCCTGCTCGCAGCTCGATGACTTCCGGCCGGGCCTGATGAAGGCGGTCCTCGATCGGGATGAGCACGGCCGCCTGGTCCGCAAGGCCGGTGTCATGGCGGTGGTGGTCGAGGGCGGGGAGGTGCGGCCGGGCGACCCGATCGACGTCGAGCTGCCCGCCGGTCACCACCTCCCGTTGCAGCCGGTATGAGCCGGGCCGCGGACGAACGCAGCGGGCACGGTGGCGAGCGCGCTCGGCCCTGCCCGACAACGACCGGCCCGGCCCCGCTGGCCTAGGCTGCCGCAGTGACCGACTACCTTCACCTCAACCGAGCCAACTGGGACGAGCGTGCCGCGGTGCACGCGGCCTCACCCGGCTACTCGATCGAGGCCCTGCTGGCCGACCCCGGGCGCCTGTCCGACGTGGTGGCGTTCGACGCCGCCAGGCTCGGCGATCTCCACGGCCTGGACGTGGTGCACCTGCAGTGCCACATCGGCACCGACACCCTCTCGCTGCACCGGCTCGGCGGTCGAGTCACCGGCGTCGACTTCTCGCCGGCCTCGATCCGCGAGGCCCGCACCCTCGCCGAGGCGGCCGGTGCGCCGATCGACTACGTCGAGAGCGACGTCTACACCGCGCCGCAGGGTCTCGGCGACCGCCGGTTCGACGTCGTCTACACCGGGGTCGGCGCGCTCTGCTGGCTGCCCGACATCCGGCGGTGGGCGCAGGTGGTGGCGGCTCTGCTTCGGCCCGGCGGGCGGTTGCACCTGCGTGAGGGCCACCCGATGCTCTGGGCCCTGGACGTGCCTGACGAGACGCGAGCGGTGCGAGTGTCGTTCCCCTACTTCGAACGGGCCGAGCCGTTGGTGTGGGACGAGGACGCGACCTACGTCGAGACCGAGCACCGCTTCGCCAACACGGTGACGCACGAGTGGAACCACGGCCTCGGCGAGATCGTGACCGCGTTGCTGGACGAGGGTTTGGAGCTCACCGGGCTGCTGGAGCACGACACGGTGCCGTGGGACGCGTTGCCGGGGATGATGGAGCTGGTCGACGTCCTGCCCGCAGCCGGCGGTCGACCGGCGGTGCAGGAGTACCGCCTGGTCGAGGACCCGGAGCGGCTCGCCGCGACCTACACACTCCAGGCGGTCAAGCGGCGCTAGTTTCGAGAGCGCGTGCCGGCCGTGAGGTCCACGGGTGTGGCGATTCTGCCGGCGCCTCACCGCCCACGAGGACTCAGCCCTCGGCGTCGGCGCGAGGCATGCCGTAGTCGCGGGTGACGGTCGCGACGCGAACGCGGTAGTCGGCATACCAGGTGTCGCGCCCGCGAGCCTGCGCGATCAGGTGCGCGCCGACCTGCTTCCAGGCTCGAGCCGCGTCCTCGTCCTGCCAGTAGGAGACCGTGATGCCGAGTCCGTCGCGGACCGACTCGATCCCGAGATAGCCGGGCTGCTCACTGGCCAGTTGGTCCATCCGCTGCGCCATGGCCGCGTAGCCCTGGTCACCGTCAGTGCGCGTCGAGGTGAAGATCACTGCGACGTATGGCGGTTCGGGCGTCTGGGCAAAGGGAAGCTCCACGGGCACCAGCCTAGTACTACAGCCGCACTTATGGTGAGGCGCCGCGGCGGGCGTAGTGGCAGCGTTGGGCGCGGGCTTGATGTCGGC
>NZ_SWMA01000042.1:0-33956 GCF_005222685.1 Segeticoccus rhizosphaerae | reverse complement strand
TGATCGCCTGATCCGCCACATACTCCTCGAACGTGAGGAACGGCTCGATCTGCTCCAACGCCCGCAACACCCGGTCGCCCTTGCGCACCGGCACCTTCCCCGCCGCGACCGCGTCCGCCAACGGCCGGTGCTTGTCCAACCGGCACGCCGCCGCGACCCGCACCGCCTGATGCGCGCCCGCCGGGTCCAGGCTCGCGCTGTGCGAAGCCACGTAGTCCGCCCCCGACGAATGGCCCTCCGCATCCGGCGTGTTGCGCCCGACCGCGTCACCCACCACCGCGACCATGACCCGCTCCACGTCCCGGCGCACCGAGTCCAACCCCTCCAGGACCGCCCCCAGCTCCTCCCCCTGCAACCGCCACGACTCCTGCTCCGCCGCCCGCGCCAACGCAGTGGCCGCTGCCCGCACCCCACCCAGCACCGGCCGACCCTGCACCGGCCGACCCTCTGCGTCCCCACCGTCGCCTGCCACCCCGTCGCGCAGGCCGGACCCACCCACAGCCGCGGCCACCGGCACCGTGGGCTGCTGCGGGAACTCCTCCGCGGCGAACTGGGATTCGAACATGCATCCATACTAGCCGACCCCGCCGACAGACGAAAGCGTTATCAACAACGAATCACCATATTTACCAGCCTAATTCACGTCCCCACTTATCCACATCCCCTCCGGCAGGCGCCACACAGTCCACAACCTCACGACGCGCATCCACGGCAGACGGTGGCTCGGCGCCAGTGCGCTTCTTAGACTGATGGTCTCGAGCGCAGCGCCTGCGGAAGGCGGTGGTCCATGCGGCGTCTGGCCGACCCACGGAGGACCACACGCGAGCCGCGGAGCAGGGCATGCACGTCATGTCTGGGAAGCGCCTTCGCCGCCGCATCGCTGGTACTGCTCGCCGCATGTTCGGGGTCTGGTTCCGCTCCGCCAGCAAGCAGCCATCCGACACACCAACCGTCCTCCAGCGCATCTCAGTCATCCGCCGTAGCGACCGCTGCTTCCACCGCGTCATCCCCGCCCGCCGCGTTGTCGCCCACGACGCACAAGGGTGACTGGACGACATACCACCATGACGGCGCCCGCAGCGGCGCCGCGCCGCACGTCACACCAGTCGGCAAGCTCGCCGTCGCCTGGCGAGCCCACCTCGACGGAGCGGTGTATGGCGAGCCTCTCACCGTGGGTGACAGCGTCTTCGTCGCCACCGAGAACGACTCGATCTACAGCCTCGACCGCCACACCGGCGACACGAAGTGGCGCGCCCACGTCGGCACGCCAGTCCCGCTGTCCGAACTTCCCTGCGGCAACATCGATCCCCTCGGCATCACCGGCACCCCCGTCATCGACCGGGCGAGCAAGCGGATCTTCGCGGTCGCGGAGACCACTGGCTCCCACCACGTGCTCGTCGGCATCGACCTCGCGACCGGCCGGGTCGAGGTGCGACGCGATCTCCCCACGCCGGACGGACACCCGCGCTTCGACCAACAGCGCCCCGCGCTCGCCCTGGCACACGGCCGCGTCTACGTCAGCTTCGGCGGGCTCTTCGGCGACTGCGGCACCTACATCGGTTCGGTCGTCGGCGTCGCGACCTCCGGTCGCGGGCCCACAGTCACCTACCGTGTGCCAACGGCCAACAACGGTGCGATCTGGGCCACTGGTGGCCCGGTGATCACCTCGAAGGGCAATCTGCTGATCTCGGTCGGCAACGGTGCGGCCACGAGCGACTCGCAGGAGTATGACGGGAGCGACTCTGTCGTCGAGCTCTCACCAGGTCTCCGCCGGCTCGGCTTCTTCGCGCCGCGCTCCTGGGCGCAGGACAACGCCGGCGACCTCGACCTGGGCTCGCTCACGCCGGCCCTGACCAGCCACGGCAGGGTGCTCATCGCCGGCAAGCGCGGCACGGCGTACCTGCTCGACGTCGACCACCTTGGCGGCATCAGCGGAGCTCTCGCCGAGAGGCAGCTGTGCCGCGGCTTCGGGACGCCCGCCCATCGCGGCGACATCGTCTACCTGCCTTGCGTGGACGGTGGACTCGCCGCCGTCGAGACCTCGGGCGACGACATCCGCGTCCTCTGGCGCGGGCCGGCCGACGGCAAGGGCAGTCCGACCATCGGAGCCGGCACGGTGTGGGTGGCGAGCTGGGGCACCGGCACC
This sequence comes from Segeticoccus rhizosphaerae, assembly GCF_005222685.1. Taxonomy (NCBI): domain Bacteria; kingdom Bacillati; phylum Actinomycetota; class Actinomycetes; order Micrococcales; family Intrasporangiaceae; genus Segeticoccus; species Segeticoccus rhizosphaerae. The sequence continues at coordinate 31,810 of NZ_SWMA01000042.1, read as the reverse complement.
CTCTACGCCCTCGACGCCCGGACCGGCGCGGTGCGCGAGCAGCTCGACACCGACGCAACACTGCCACACTTCGTCTCCCCCAGCCTGTCCCGCAACCTGGTGCTGCTGGGCACGACCGACGGTGTCGTCGCCATCACGCACTGAGCCCGGGCGGCGGGCCGCCCGGGTTGAGATGGGCCGCGCGGACTCAGCCGTGCAGGGTGGGCCGGTAGACGAGCTCCTGGGTGTTGCCGTCGAGCGTCCGGCTCTCGAGCAGCTCGAGGTCGAAGTCGGCCGCTCCCCCGAAGATCGGGCTCGCCCCGGTCTGGCCGGTGATCACCGGGAAGATCGTCACCTGCACCCGGTCGACCAGGCCGGCCGCCATCAGCGCATGGTTCATCGACAGGCTGCCGTGCGAGCGCAACGGCGCGTCGGACTCCTCCTTGAGCCGGGCGACCACGTCGACGGCGTCGCCGCGCGCAGTCGTCGCGTCCGGCCAGTCCAGAGGTTCCTCGAGAGTGCTCGACACGACGGTGGCAGGCAGGTTGACCATCCGAGTCACCCACGGGTCAAACACCTCGGACTCCGTGTTGGTCGTGGACAGCATCTGCACGAACTCGCGGAACGTGTTGGCACCGAACACCATCCGTTGATCCCCGCCGTAGAGCTCGAGTCGGTGCTCAAGCAGCTCCGGGCCTTGCTTGCCCCAGTAGCCGCCCCAGTCGCCGCCGCTCGCGGAGCCGAAGCCGTCGAGGCTGGAGAAGACGTCGAAGGTGTAGGTGGCGGTCATGGTGCCCTCCTCGAGTGGTCGATCGCGTGCGTAGAGGCAGACCGGCGTCCACGGCAAAACTCATCTCGGCCGCCGGGACGTCCTGCACCGTGGTCACCAGGGCAGCCACCCCGCAGGACGTCCCGATAAGGGTCTAACGCCACCGATCACCTGCGCCACCGCCAAGGCTGCGCCACACGTAGCCCCAGGGCGTGACGGCCACGATGACGACGACCAGCGAGCAGTTGACGAGAATTCTCGTGCGCTCGGCGTCCAGGTCGCCGGCGACGGCGTTGGGGAGCGCAACCAGGCCGAGCCACAGCAGCTTCCACGCGACCTCGAAGAGCAGCACGGGCAGCATCTTGACCGGATACCGCAGACCCAGCAACGCCAGCAGCGACATGCCGGTGAGCAGGCTGAGGGTCACGCCCTCATAGACCGGCAGCGTGTGGGCGCTGGGCAAGAGGGGCCACTTCACGAGTGCGAGCCCGACCACCATGAACAGGTAGCCGCCGCGCATCGCATACAGACGCGCGATCGAGAGCGGTGCCGAGGTTGCGGCCGAGGCCTGGATTGTCGTGGACATGGGTTCCTCCTGGTGAGTTGTATGACGGGTGGGTTCCTTGGCCGACGTGGTGCGGTTCCCGGCGCCGCGACTGGTGGAGCGCCTCACGGCGTCGTCGGCGGTGATGCGCTTCACGACGGCTGCCACTCGTCGGCGAGGAGCGCGTAGGTGACGGTGTCGAGCCATCGCCCGGTCCGGTGCAGGGACTCGCGGACGGCGCGGCCCTCCCGGCGCATACCGACTCGCTCCATCAGTCGCCACGACGAGTCGTTGGCGAAGAAGCAGCTGGCGACGGCCCGGTGGACGCCGAGATCGTCGAAGCAATGGTGCAGCAGCGCGCGGACCGCCTCGGTGGCATACCCGTGCCCGACGTGGGCGGGGTCGAGCACCCACCCGAGCTCGACCTGCGCGCCCTCTGCCTGCGCGACCACCTCGCGCTGGGCCCAGCCGTCATCACGACGGAGCATGAGGTCACCGATGACCAGACCGCACGCGTCGTGGCCGAGCTGGACCACGACAGTGGTCGCCAGGCGGGCCGGGTCGGTGAAGAGGTCGCGATATGCATCGAGGTCGCTCGGAGTGTCGGTGAGCCACTCGTTGACCTCGCGCAGCTGCCGGAACGTCCACGTGACGTCGGCGTCCGCGGCCGTCGCTGGCCTGAGCATGAGGCGTTCGGTGCGCAGCGGGCGCTCCAGCGCCGTCACCTGGGAGTCCCGGTGCGAGGAGCTGCGGTGAAAGACCCTCGGTTGCGACGACGCCACCGGTGGTGACGAGGTGGCGGGGCCCAGCGGCTCGACGGCGTGGAGCTCGAGCAAGGTGGCTCCGATATCGCGGACCGCCGCGAGGACGCCGTGCAGCTGAGCCTGGTCTGCGACCGGTCCGGTGAGGCTCGTGGTGCCGTCCTCGTGACGAGTGAGGGCCAGGTGTCCCATCCAGTCGGACCAGTGGTCGTCGAGGTGGCCGGCGACACGGATGTCGTAGACCGTCTGGTCCCTGCGAGTGGCCTTCACAGGCTTGCTTCCTCACGACCCTGCCGAACAGCGGCGACGGAGTGCCGAGTTCCCCGGCGCAGAAGAGGGCGTCGGTAAGCCGGCCGCCCGCCGGCAGTCTGACCGCTACCTTGCGACCGGTCACCTGCGGGCCGGCGGATGGCCCACTCGGCGACGGCGAGGTTGATCAGCCAGCCCGCCGCCTTGGCGAGGTCGCTGCGGATCTCCCCCGAGCCGAACAGCGCGCCCCCGATGCCTTCGGTGAAGACCTGGGTGCCGGCACCAAGGGCGAGGGCGTAGGACCGGATCATCCAGGCCCGGTGGGCGGAGATGTCGCGACGGCGGATGGCGGCGAAGCCGAGGACCAGGCTGGCGGCCAGCGCGGATCCGGACACGAGGCGAATGACGTAGAGCACGTCGCCGGTGCCCGGCTGGGGCGCGTAGAACAAGGTGAGCCACAGCGCGGATCCGGCGACCAGGAGGCCGGCGACCGCCGTCACCCGGCCGGCCCCGCGGTGCCAGGCCGGGTGGCCGCGACGAATCGCCGGCACGAACTGGAACGCTCCGACGAGGGCAAAGGCGGCGGCACCCACGATGTGCACGACCAGCGCCGCCGGGAACCCGGTGAACCGGTCGTCGGCAGGCATCACCGCAGGCCCACCAGCAAGCTGAACGAGGCGGAGCGTCCCGGCGGTGAGCGGAATCGCAGACAGAGCGATGAGGGCCGCCGGCACCGGCCAACCGGCACCGCCGGCCAGCCGGACCCGCACGGGATGGGCAGTCATCAGACGGTCGCTCGGCGGACCGTGGCGCCCCCGGCGCCGGCGGTGGCGGTGGCGGTGGCGGTCTCGGCCTGGCGGTGGTGGCGCCACAGGGACACGCCGAGGCCGATGAGGGCGAGCCCCTCCGGCACGGCGAACGGGCGGTTGAATCCCTCCGGCAGGACGGCGAGCGCCGCGGTGCCGATGGTGCTCACGGCGAGCAGGGCGGCCGCCCAGCGAGCGAGGATCCCGGTGCGAAACAGGGCGATGCCGAAGATCAGGCCACCGACCATGTATCCGGCACCAGCGAGGTTGAACAGTGCCTGCAGCGCACCGACGTCGCCGGCCGGCTTCCGGCCTGTCGAGGCGGCGACCACGTCGTTGACGAAACCGGGCTCCGTGTCCACCAGGTTCGGCAGCACCGTCGCGGCGATGACCTCGACGGACAGCATCGCCAGGTAACCGGCGGCGAACATGGCATACCCGATGAGGCCGAGGACGCCGGACTGACGGTGCTGACGCAGGTACATGCCGGTGATGCCGGCGAGTGCGAGCGCCGCCATCACGATCTTTGCGCAGCTGCGCGCGACCCACTGGCTGGTCTCGGTCGTGAACGTGTCGCTCGCGGGGTGACCGATCTGGACGGCGATGAAGATGGTCCCAGCGACCGCAGCGGCTGCGCCGGCTGCTTTGGTGAGGCCTGAGGCGGTGATGGTCATGTCGGCTCCTGGATCCGAGCGCTGGACCTGGACGTCCAGCGATGTTCCGGACGATAGGAACCGACGTGGTGACTCCACATCACCAACTGATGTGACGGAGTTGGTGATTCGCGGGGCGGCTCTCGACCAGCTCCCTCCGGGCGCGGCGGGCGCGCTAGACGAGCCGCCGCTCGGTGGCACGCAGCACGGCCGCCCGCCTGGTGTTGACGTTGAGCTTGGTGAAGATGTGCCGGGTGTGGGTGCGCAGCGTGTTGACCGACACGAACAGCTGCTGGGCGATCTCCGGTCCGCTCAGGCCGGTCGCCAGCAGCCGGAGCACCTCGAGCTCTCGCTCGCTCAACCCCTCGTCGGCCCTGGGCTGGCCCGCGGTCGGCGGCTGCGCGTCCGGGTCGAGCTCGGCCGACTTCAGCAGCTCGGCCGCGTGCGCCGCGGCCGGACTCGCCGGTCGCTGGGTGATGGCCCGCAGGAGCGCTTCCATCGGCGCGCCCTCGTCGAGGAACAACCGCCGGTAGCCGACCGGGACGCCGAGACCCAGGGAGAGTTCGAGGTGTTCGAGCGCTCCTTCGTGGTCGTCGAAGGCATGGTGGGCCAGGGCGCGGACGAGGTGGGCCTCGACCACGCTCCCCCCGCGCCCGCCGGCCTCGGCCGCGGCCACGAGGGCGTCAAGACGCCGGTCGAGGCTGTCCAGGTCGGCGGAGCGGGTTGCCTCACCGTTCGCCACCGACACCTCGCCCTCCCCGGACCGCTGCTGCGCGGTGAGCAGCCGGTCGAGGGTGAGTCGGTTGAACTCCATGAGGTATGACGACCGCTCACCACCATCGTCGGCCAGCCCGATCCCGTGGTCGCCGTCCAGACCGGTGGCCCAGTCAAGGGCCTCGGCGAGTCGTCCCTGCGCGATGTGGAGGCGGGCTCGCTGCGCCGGGATGGGGCGGACGTCGGGGAAGAAGCCGGGCAGATACAGCGACTCGGCCAGGTCCAGCATCTCGAGGGCGCCGTCCAGGTCGCCCTGTGCCTCAAGGAGATTCGCCTTGGTGGTGCACCAGCGGTGGCGGTTCTCCGGCAGCGACGCCCGCTCCCCCAGTTCCTTGGCCGTCTGCAGGTGGCGTTCTGCCCCGACCAGGTCGCCCTGTTCGCACAGCACGTCGGCGAAACCGACGTGCAGGTCACCGCTCGTCGGGAGCGGTGGGCCCGGGTGTGCCTCCGCCTTCGCGAGCGCTTGCTCGTAGAGCCGCCGTGCCTTGTCCGGCCTGCCCCGCGTCAGCCACATGATGCCGAGCGGCACGGCCGAGCCGAGCTCGTCGGCGAGGTTGCCCGCCGCACGCAGGCTGCGGACCGCCTCGCCGAACGTGTCGACTGCGGTCTCGAGGTCGCCGCTCGCCCAGGCGGCCAGGCCGAGGAACCCGCAGGCGGCGCCACGCGAGAAGTGGTCTCCCGGACGGGCGAGGTCGAGGCCGTGCCGGGCGTGTGCGACCGTGCCCACAACGTCACCGCGCGCTTGAGCGAGCGACGCCCGGTAGATCGCGATCATCACAGGCAGGGCGGCCAACTCCTCCCTGTGTGCCTCCGCTGCCTCCCGCAAGGCGGCGGGTTCCCAAACGGTGAACGCTGAGGGATCTGACATGAGCCGGTCCTCAGCGGCAGCCAGCCCGGCCTCGGCGGCATCTAGGTCGCCGTCCGACATGCGCGCCCACGCCGCGTGGGCCGCGAGCAGCGGGCGCCGACGGACCACCTCCCCGGGGACGGCTTGGAGCCGGTCGCGAAGGATGCGGTCCTCCCGCCGTTTGCGCAGACCGGGCAGGGCCAACTCCACCAGGTCCGCCGCGAGTTCGATGTCGTCGCTCTCGACCGCGTGGGACACGGCGTCCGAAAGGCGGCCATGCTCGGCATACCAGCCGGCTGCCAACCGGTGCAGCTTCCGGACCCGGCTGGCGTCCTGAGCGGTGAGGCGGGCGCGGAGGGCGTCGGCGAAGAGGTGGTGGTAGCGCCACCACGTCCTGACGTCGTCGAGCGGCACGACGAACAGGTTGGCTCGGTCGAGCGCCTCCAAGGTCTGCTGCCCGTCGGTGCGTTCAGTAAGGACATCGCACAGGGCGCCGGTCAGCTCACCCAGGACCGACGTGTCGAGCAGGAAGGAGCGGACGTCTTCGGGCTGGTTATCGAGCACCTCTTCGAGCAGGTAGTCGAGGACGAACCGGTGGGTCCCGGTGAACGCCTCCAGGAAGCTTTCGATGCCGGCGGCGGTGCCCGGGCGGCCCTGCGCCGACAGCGCGGCCAACTGGAGGCCCGCGGCCCAGCCCTCGGTCCGCTGTTCCAGAGCCGCCACCTGGTCCGGCTCCAGTCCGAGCCCCATGACCTGGTTGAGGAAGGCGGCCGCCTCCGTCTCGGTGAACCTCAGGTCCGCGGCGCGAAGCTCCAAGAGCTCACCGCGTGCCCGCAGGCGGGCCAGCTGCAGTGGTGGATCCGCGCGCGTCGTGATCGCCAGGGAGGCCTGGGGCGGGAGGTTGTCGAGCAGGAAGGTGACGGCTTCGTGGACACCGGCGGTGTCGATGGCGTGGTAGTCGTCGAGGGCGAGCACGGTGGCTCCGGCGAGCGCGTCGAGGTCGTTGACCAGGCTCACCAGGACGTCCTCGCTCGAGACACTCTGATCGGCCTGCAGGAGCACCATCGCCTCGGCGCCGACCCCCGCGCGGACATCCTCATCGGTCGACTCGCCGCTGTCCGTGCCGTCCCCCGTGGTCTCGGCCGCGCCGGCCCACGCCCAGGCGGCCTCCTGGACGGCAGCCACGAGGTTGGCGACGAAGCGTCGTGGGTCTGCGTCGCGGGCATCGAGGGACAGCCACGCGACTCTGCGGGCGGGACCGTGCGCGTCGTCGGCCGTCGCTCCGAGCCACTGGGTCAACAGCGTGGTCTTGCCGAATCCAGCTGGAGCCGCGATCAGCACGAGCCTCGGCACAGTGGTCCCGTCGCCGCGGAGCCGGTCGGTGAGGCGGGCCCGGACGACGAGCTCTCTCCGCGGCCGCGGGACGTGCAGCTTGGTGCCCAGCACCGACATCGTGCCAGCGTAGGTCCGCCCCCGCCCCGACCGCCGCGGAATCAAGATGTCCCGCCGAAGCGCACCCGACCGGGGGTCCGGCTGGCGCCGGAACGGTTTCCCGTTCACACTGGCCGCCCGGGACGCCAATGCCGACGAGATTCATTCGTCGGGTTCGTCGTCCTCGGCTACCACACGCCATACCGCGGTTGCCGGGCCCAGTTGGCGCAAGGCTTCGTCGAGCCAGCCCGCACGTGTTGGCATGGTGGGCGAGGGAGGTTCTGGACCGGCTCGTCCCCCTGCATCAGCGCGAGCTCGGTCTTCAGGATCCAGCCGTTGAGGAAGATCTCGCAGTCGCAGAACCCACCGATCTGGCCGAGGCGTCGCGCCAGGGCGGAGGCCGGCGGCGCGCGCAGGTCGCGATACCGGAGCGCGAACCGCAACTTCCCGTCGCACCCGAACTCCGCAAGCATCCGGTCCACGTAGCACGCCAGGCACTCCCCCGCCCGCGGCCCGGTGAGTTCGCCCGCCATACTCCGCACGAGCTCCTCTGCCTGCTGGTCCACCCCTTGTGGTTCCATCACCCACCCCTTCGATCGCCGTCTACGGCGATCTTGCTGCCGACCACCGACAGCCCGGCTCGGGCTCCGGCTGGGCCAGCTCCCGCCGTCCCAGCGGGTATGCCGTCCGCTTGCCTGTTCAGCCCTCCTCCGCGAAGGCGGCCCGGAGCCGCCCGGCCGCGTAGGACTGTGTCTCCCGCGCGTCACTGAGCCGCTCCCCGAAGAGCAGGAACGTGTGGAACACGCCCTCACACCGGCGCACCTCCACCGGCACCCCGGCCTCGCGCAGCCGCATGGCATACGCCTCTCCCTCGTCGCGCAGCACGTCGGAGCCGGCGGTGATGACGGTGGCCGGTGGCAGGCCGGTGAGATCCGCGCACCGCAGCGGCGCGAGCTCAGGGTCGTCGAGGTCCACGTCCGCCGAAAGGTACTGCTCGAAATACCAGTCCATGTCCCCGCGCGTGAGCGGCAGCCCGGTGGCGAACTCCGCATAGCTCGGCCACCGCTCGGGGTGGGTGTCGACCACCGGCACCAGGAGCAGCTGGTGCACGAGCCGTTGGTGTCCCCGGAGCTTCTGGGCGGCCACGGCCGACAGGTTGCCTCCGGCGCTGTCCCCGCCGACGGCGACCGGCAGCCCGTCGAGGCCCAGCCCGGCCTCGTCGTCGAGCAGTAGCCGCACCGTGTCGACGACGTCGTGGACTGCGGCGGGGAAACGGTTTTCCGGTGGCTGCCGGTAGTTCACCGCGACCACCGCGCACCCGGACAGGTCCGCGAGGCTGCGGCACAACGCGTCATGGGTCTCCAGGTCCCCCAGCGCCCAGCCGCCGCCGTGGACGAACACCAGCACCGAGCTTGGTTCCGGCGCCGGGAGGTAGACCCTGACCGGGATCGGGCCCGCGCGTCCGCTCACCTCAGCGTCGCGCACGGACCACAGTGGAGGGCCTGCCCCGAGGTCGCAGGCCGAGGCCAGCATGGCCTGCCGGTTCTGCTCGACGGTCAGCCCCTGCCGCTCCGGTCGGGGCGGTACCTGCGCCAGCACCTGCTCCGCCTCCGGGCTCAGCCCCAGGTGTTCGCTCGCCATGGCCTCTCCTGCATCAAGTCCGAGCAGCCCGCCATGTCACTGCCACGGGTCGATCAGTCCGATGCCAGTGTCTCGGAAGTCGCGCGTGTTTCGGGTCGCCAGGGTGGCTTCGCGAGAGACGCAGATGGCCGCAATCTGCGCATCGGCGGCCGCAATGGGGGCGCCGTCTCTCTCACGGCCGGCCACGACCTCCGCATATCTGTGAGCAGCTCGAGCGTCGAAGGGCACGATCAGGCTGCTGAAGTCGGTGAACACCTCGGCCGCCAGCACGGCCAGGCGCTCCTTGCGCCGACCGTCGGGCAAGGGGCAATGCCGTACTCCACTTCCGCGACAGTGACCGCCGTGGTGTGAACCATTCCTGCGGCCTCGACCCAAGCGAGGACCGTCGGGTCCGGTTCGGGACGCATCATCTCCGAGATGACGTTGGTGTCGAGGATGATCACGTCAGGTTCGACAGGTCTGCCGCTCGCGGCGAGTCTGTCCGGGCTGGCATGGGCACGTCGGCACCCTCGACTTCGGCGAAGCGCTGCCTAATCGCTTGGGCGAGGTTGACGGGCTCATCCTCTGGTTCGAGAGCCGCGTCGGTGAGGATGGCCCGGACCTCGGCTTCCATCGAGCGCCCGTGTCGAGCAGCTCTCACCTTCAGCTTGGCCGTCACCTCGTCGTCCAGATCACGCACGCTGATCGCTGCCATGCTTCCACCTCCTGATAGCAATGCTAGCAAGCAGCGACGACGCAGGACGTTGCTCGCGCCCTGGTTGACGCCGGGGGCGTAGATCTGGTGGCGGTACCACGGACGCCCGGGCAGGCCGCCCCTGGTGAGCAGGTCACGCTCGACCGCCATCAGCCGCCGGTTCATGTCCTGCAGCGGACCGGTGCGCCCCGACTGCAACAGCGTGCGCTGCCGCGCCTGCTCGGCCGCGGCCGCGTGCGCCCACAGCTTCGCCTGCTTCAGATCGCGTGAGATGTCCACCACCTGTCGGCCGTATGCCGTCTGCTGGGCCTTCGCGAATTCCTTCAGGTAAGAACCCACTTCGTTCGCGTAGGGGCGGTAGCGCAGCAGCACGGCGTCGGAGTCGGCGAGCCGCATGGTGACGATGCCCACCTCCTTGGCCATGGCCACGTGGTAGTGCCAGCCCGGGTCGATGAAGGTGCGCTCCATGTAGTTGTTGTCGCACGCGCAGTGGTAGTCACCGCTCGGCGTGCTCGAGCCGATGTCGACCGCCGGCACACCGAAGTGGTCCAGGAGGGCCGTGTAGTCCGACCCGCTGCCGAGCCGCGCGACCGTCGGCGTCCCGCCCGACTTGGCCGACCAGTCGGCATAGATCGTGCCGCCCGTGTGCGGCCAGTGCACCGACTTGGTGGTGTCGAAGACGAGCCGGTCGAGCGAGGGCACGCCGGACGCGCCGAAGTACTTGCCCGCCGTGACGTCCATGTTGACGTAGGCCACGACGTGGTCGAGCCGGCTCTGGCCCTGGCCCTCCGCGTGCTCAGTGGAGCCGAAGAGGCCGTACTCCTCGCCGTCCCAGGTGGCGAGCTTGATGGTGCGATCGGGCCGCCAGCCGCTCCCCCGCAACTTGCCCAGGCCGCGCCCGATCTGCATCACCGTCTCGGCACCGGACAGGTTGTCGTCGCTGCCGTAGGTCCAGGTGTCCCGGTGCGCGCCGAGGTAGACGACCTGGTGCGGGTGCACCGCGCCGCGGATGGTGGCCGTGACGTTCCAGATCGGCTTGACCTTGTAGGCGATGTCCAGCTTCTTGTGCACCCTGGTCGGGCCGGCGCCGATCCGGTAGGTGAACGGCAGCCCGCCCTGCCACGACTTCGGCGTCTTGGGCCCGCGCAGCGCCTTGAGCATCGGCTTGGCCGAGCCGTAGCCGATCGGCGTGGTCGGGATCTTGCCGAGGTTGGCCTTCTTGGGGTTGATCCGCTTGGCGTACTTGGTCGCCTTCCACCCCGGCGTCAGCGGGTCACCACCGTAGAGCCACAGCTCCTGGATGCTGCCACGTTGTATGCCGTCCGGTGCCCGCCAGGGCCCGTTCGGGTAGACCTTACCCTTGACATAGCCGTCGTCGGCCGGGTCGGAGTAGAGCACCACACCCTTGGCGCCGTGCTCGGCCGCGAGGTTGGTCTTCACCCCGCGGAAGACCTTGCCGTAGCGAGCGAGCACGATCTTGCCCTTGCCGCTGACGCCCTTGCACGCGAGCACCTGGTAGTCCTCGGTCGTGCCGTAGTTGACGTAGACCACTTGGCCGCTGACGTTGCCCGACGGCGACAGCGCGTTGTAGCCGACGACGACGTCCTTGCAGTCGGTCTCCACCGCCCGACACTTCTCCTTCGTTCTCGCGACATGTCGTTTGGGTGCCGTCATGACGAGGCTGACGTGTTTGGGCACCGACATGTAGGGATAGACGGTCTCCACGTGCGGCGTGAGGCCGTAGGAGCGCAGCTTGCGCACGACATACTGCACCCGCCGCCAGTCGCCCTGCGTGCCGAGCAGGCCGGTCTTGCGCGAGAGGTAGTCGTCCAGCCGCCGCGCGACCGTGGTCGAGGGGACCTGCTTGAAGGCCTTCTCCGCAGCCAGCTCGGTGGCCGAGTGCACTCTGGTGAAGCCGGCCAGCCTCGCTCCCCCGTCCACCTGGGCGGTGCCGGCCGTCGCCGTCTTCGGCGCGGTCACCAGCGCGGCGACGAGTCCCACCGCCGCCAGTCCCACACCCGCGCGGCTGTGGCGAGTGAGCATCCGTGTCAATCCGATTCGCTTCATGGCAGCGCCTCCGACTGCATTGGAAAATGAGCAACAAGGGCCGTACCGAGCCCCATGCGGCCAAAACACGACGCAACAGGACTTGACCAGGAATTGAACCGCTCTGACCACACACGCTCCGGGCCGATCGCGAGGGCGCTGCAGGACAACGCCGATGGGGTATGCCGTGTGGCCGGCTCCCTTCGCGGCGAGAGCAACGCGCGTGGTTTGCCTCTGACGTCTGAGCTCCGATCAGGGCGCGCCGGAGATTGGGGAGGCGGGCTGGACCAAATGGTCCGTTCGGCCGATGGTCCGCCCGCTCACTACTTGGCAGGCTGGACGGCCAGCTGGCCGAGCGACAGGAGTGACATGGCGGAAGCATCGCCGGACTGGACAGACCTCGCGCACAACCGTGCCGGCTCTGCAGCCAGGGCCCAGGCCGAGCGGCTCCGGAGCGACTCGCCGCTGCGGACCGCGTTGGCGCGTGTCCTCGGCCTATGTACGAATGAGCGCCTGACCCGTGACGGGTACTTCGGGCACGCGGCGGCGGACATCGCCTGGCAGGTAGTCGCCGCGACGTTCGCTGCCAGCTGCTACGTCACGTGGCGCAGGTCTGGTGGCATCGCGACGCCGGCCTGCGGAGTGGCGGCAGCGCTCGTAGGCTGTTGCACTTTCGTTGCCCTGGCCCGCCCGTTCGCCCACCAGCTCCCGCTCTCCCCGTTCGTGGATGCGGCCGACTGGTCGGCTGGTCGCGTGCTGTGGTTGGGCATCGTCGGCCGGGCAGGAGTCCTTGCCCTCGCGGCTGCAAGGCTGGTCCGCGTGTCACACCGCTGACCGGCCAGAAACCGAACGCCGGCCACCTCTCTGCGTGGGAGGCGGCCGGCGCACATGTGAGGCGGACTGCCTACTTCTTGGCCGCGCCCTCAGCAGGGTGCCGTTTGGGGGCGAACTGCGTCTTTAGCGCCTTCATCCCACCGGCGTCGACCGATGGGGCCGGGCCGTTGGGCATCCGGCGGCCGGGCCGTCGTACATCGGGTTGAAGAGCAGGTTGAACGGCGACTGCGGCAGCGCGCGGAAGGTGATCTCGCTGCCTTAGGTCACCACCTGGCCCTGGCCGACCGTGATCGGGACGACGTGGCCGCTCCGCAGATGTACTCCTCACCGCGCAGGTAGCCGCTCGCCAGCACGTCGCCCGTCGACAGGTAGGAGGAGACCACGCTCGCGCGCCTGCCTCACGTGATACGCCTGGGTGCGGTAGAGCCACACCGGCCACGCCTCGCGCATGCCCCAGGCGACGGGATTGCTGGTGCCGAACTCCAGTCGACGTGGCCACGCACATCTGGCGAGAGCATGAGCACGATCTCGTCACCTGAGCGTGACCTCTTCTACACCCGGCAATTCGACATGCGTTGGGCCGCTCAAACCTGTGGGATTTCCGGGAGACTGCGGCGAAAGACGGTAAACGCACAGGGACCTGGGACATAGTCTGATGAAACCCTGCTTGAATTGGCACATGGCATTCATCACTGAGATCAAGAAGTCTTCCGCAATTGGCGGCTCACATCCCCACACAGAGGCTTCGTGCGGTTGGAGGCTCGCAGACCGGAACGGAGTCCCGGTCGTGCAGTTAGACACATACGGGTCCGAGGCTCGGAAGCTCCACGGAAAGGTCAGCCAGTCACTTCAGGTCGACCGGGCCCGTGCAGTCCAGCTCGTCGAGGTGCTGATGTTGGCGTTTCCTGGGCTCCTCAAGGACGTTTCACTCCAAGCCAATTGACCAGTCGTCCGAACGGACGGCTTGCTCTTGCGTGCCGCATTCCGACCGCCCCTAGGACTCCTCAACGAGTCTCAACGATCACGCCTGCCCGGAGTTACTGAGATGGTAGGCAGACGTGGTGGCGAAAACAGCCTGTGACCTGCGGTTTTGGGCAGACGGGCCGGCAGGGGCGTGTTACTACACGGCGCGGTGCGCTGCGGCTATGCGTCGGCCGGGTCGGGCAGTTGGTAGTGGAGGATCAGGCCCGGTTCGCGGATGCCCAGGGCGGCGAGGATCTTCTGTTGCCCGCTGGTGATCTCGGTTCGTTGCGCGATGCGGCCGTCGCCGGTTTGGAGGGTGACCAGGTGCATCCGGTCGAGTTCGTTCTTCAGGTTGCGCCACGTGTCTCCGGTGGCGTTCTCGGCGACCCTGATCAGCAGCAGGGCGAGCCAGCACAGTTGGATGTGGGAGCGGATCCGGTCCTCGCGGTGATGGAAGACCGGGCGCAGCCGCAGCGTGCTTTTCAGCTCGCGCCATCCGGCCTCGACTTGGGAGAGTTGCTTGTAGGCGATGGCCAGGTCCGTGGCGGTGAGCGTGTCGTCGGAGCTGCGGATCAGCCACTTGCCGTCGTGGCGGGCGTCTTTGGCGATAGCGGCCTTGTCGATCCGTAGTAGCCGATCGGTCTTGGTGCGGCGCAAGAACCGCGACACGGCAGGCGTGGCTTTCAGCTTGCCGGCCAGCTCGTCACGCCGCTGCACGGTCCACTCGTCCGACCCGGCGATCTGGGTCTGCAGGTAGGCCACGATGTTGGCCCGCACGGTGGCGTCGCGCTCGGCGGCGAGCGGGTTGAGACACACGCAGAACCGCTGGGCGCGGGCCCCGTCGCCGACGCGGACCTGTTTGACCGACAGGTTGTCCGCGACCGGCTTGTACCGGCCCGGCCGGGCCAGCGCCGCCCTCGCGTCGGCGGACGCGGAACGCAGCTTCTCACAGACGATGTAGCCGTCCCCACCGGCCTGCAGCGCGATCCGGTTGGCGGCCGAGTTGAACCCCGAGTCGGCCACCCACAACAACCGGCCCAGCGACCAGTTCGCCCAGGTCGGTCTTGATCCGGCGGATGATCTTCTGGTCCGAGGTCCGCCCCGGGAACGTCCAGCAGCGGATCGGGACTCCCTCGGCGGTGACGGCCATCGCGATCACCACCTGCGGCAGGTCGGTACGGTGATCCTTCGAGTGCTTCGAGAACTGCCGCACCGCGCCCTCGGCCACGACCACCTCGCCGTCGGCCCGGTCGCCGCCTTGGGCGCTGCGGGCCCGGCCCAGCTCGATCTCCTCGTCGGACACGTCGACTTCCCAATAGGTCGACGAGGTATCGACGAAGACCACGTCACAGGTCAGGTTCAACAAATGCGCTGTCGACTCGAAGACACCCTTGGCGATCTGGGGCCACGCCTCAAGCAGGAAATCCATTGCGGCGTAAGCGGCTTGATCATCGAAGCCCGGACAGTCCAGCAGCGCCACCCGCTGGGCCGCCCACGACACGCACGCCAACTTGCTGCCCGGCTCCAAGCAGCGCTGCGCCGTCAGCGCGAAAATCACCCGCTCGACCACGTCCGGGTCGACCCGGCGACCAGTTGCCGCCGTCCGCAGCGCATCACCGATCCCCAGCCGGCCCCACAGCGCGTCCAAGACGAACGCCCCGCCCATCCGGCGGGCATCCACGATCTGCACATCGGCCGCGTCGCCACGGGTGGCGGCCACCGCCTGGTCCGGGTCGAGGAACCGGGAGATCGAGCCGACCAAGCGCCCCAGGGCAGCCTTGTCGACCTTGTCGGCACGGCCGAAGTTGTGGATCACCTTCGCCACCGGCGAGCCGGTGACCGGATGCCGCTCGTTGTGAGCCAGCTGCACGTAGGTCACGGTCGAGCCGTCCTTGTTCCGCCGTCGCGTCTCCCGCAGATACACGCCTACGCGAACACCACACCTCGCAGGTCACGTCAACCACGCGTGTGCCTACACGATTTCGCCCTCTAGCCAGCCCGCAAGCCGCCTACCAGCACAAACACACCGGCCAACCCCGAAAAATGCCTACGAGCTCAGTAACTCCGGCCTGCGGACAGCTGCGTATCGAGATCCACATCGCGCGTCTGCCCGACCGTTCCTGCCCCACATGGCCGCAGTGCTTCTTCAATCCTGCCGTGAGGGAGTCCTCGAGAACCCTCCGCATTGACACGGCGAAGGCTGCTCCCGCCTCCGCCGTTCCCGACGCCCTGTCGTGTGCCGCAGCACAAGGGCTCCAAATCTGAGGGCAGGTTGGGGTACCAGTCGTTGAGCCATCTCGCGAGCTCGCTGGACTGGAGCCACCTTACGATGGCAGTTTTAGCTCCTCCCCAAGAAGCAGGCAGAGCAGCTCATATAAGAGCGGGTGCCGACTCACCCCTCGGGTCCCGCGGCCTGGCAAGACAGCGGGGGCGAGTTAGACGGAGACACTACTGCGTACGGGCTACACAGGCAGATGGTTCGCAGACATGTCTGAGCTCAGCAGTGTCGTCATTTAGGTGCAACAACAGGACCAACCGGCAGCCCTCGACCGCACCAACCGCAAGCGCGCCTGTCCGCAGGCTCGACAACTGTGCGTTACTGGTTCCGCGACGTACGACCAGCTCGCTGGCACCCTGCTGCATCTGGAAGTACCGTGTTGATGGTGACGTGCGTAGGCCGAGGTACCAAGTGAGCCATCGATTGACTGGTATGCCACTGCCACGCACGACGTCGTGACTCACAGGTACCTCGACGCCAACCACATCTCCGCTCGCCTGAATGTGTGCAGGGCGATGAGGCTCGCGGTCCTCAACTGGGACGGCACCCCGTTCCACCAAGTCGTACAACCCAGCATCGTTCTGGCCAATGAGATTGCTCGACAGGCACTGCGTAATGCGCCAACCGGTAACCGGATACCGTCGCTGGCACTCCACGCGAAGATCGTTAGCCTCAAGCGGACCCAAGTCACGAAGCACCTCAACGACGACCTCAAGCGCGTTCGAGTACCGATTGTCCGCACCCTCAACCCGCCAGTCTACTAACGCCCATGTACCCTCCGGACGCACTTGGGCGAACGCGTGGTCACGGCGCATGTTCTCCCGCGTGGCGTGTTCGGACGCTCCAGCAGCCTCGGCAATTTCCTTAGACGAACGAGGCTCTCCTTGACTCCGCAACCACAAGTAGGCCCGATCACGAGTAGTGCGCGACGTACGGACCCATCCCAGATCCGTCAAGGTCACTCGGTAACGCGCCGGCAAGAGCGTCCACCAGCGCACCTCTGCGGGGATCTTTAGGCTCTCGGCCGCGATGTGGGCCTCATCGTCTGGCAGCGGCATGAGATCAACCAACGACTTGAGTCGACTCTCCAGCGCTGACGGCTCACGGCTCCAGAAGCCTTCGCGACCCCCCGAAGCGATCATCGATCGCTCAAAACCGAGTTGCCGGAGCACCAGATCCACGGCAGCGGCGGGGGCGCTCCCGATGACCTCTTCGACCTGCTCGTCGCTGAGCAGCACCTGCTCACCCATATGCTCGAGCAAGCGCGTAAGAAGTTCTGGCTCATGAATCTCCTGTGCCGAAACGATCAGCTTCCTAGCCTGCTTCTCCAGCTGACGAACCCTCTCGCGAGTGACTCCGATGTCGTCGCCGATTACTGCGAGTGTCTCCCCCTCCGCTCGCCGGCTCACGATCTCCTTGCTTCGATCAGGCAACGCACTCCACGCGGCCGGTAGCCAGCGTGAGGGCGGCGAAGTCATTTGTGGCGACTCATGAAATTCGGACATGGAGTTACAGAGTGACGTATACCAGCTTCAAACCGCACCGTTTGGCGAGGCGAAGCTGCGCATTGCGTTCATTGGCAGGGGTTGGCTTCGTGAAGGTCTCGATAACGCATACAACCCAGGGGCGCGAGTCCCCCTCGGCGTCTGCAGTGAGCGCTGCCCAGACAAGATGCTTTAGGTCCTTAGGTGCTGCCCAGGTAACGACGGTCTCTTCTTCGCCGTTGCGGGCCAGGACCCGAAGTGGCTTCGAACGGATAGTTGAATGGTCAGCTTCCCAACCCGAGCCCAGAGCCCTCCGAACTAGCTTCGTCGGAACGTCGCCAGCGTCCTCGACGAACTCGGCGTATTTGCCGACACCGCTGAGCGACCGACTCCACTCCTTCATTGGCCCATCCTTGATCCACACGCGGGCTTCGGCATCGGATAGATACTCTCGGAGGCGACCGCCAACGTCGCCGTCGGAAACCCACATAGCGTACTGGGCCGAGTGTTGCTGCGGCGTGAGGCTCGCCCACTCCAGCTCCATAGCATCGGCGTAGAGTTGGCGGACCACCTTCTGCTCAATATCCTTCGGGATGCGCATCAGTTGAGCCCCACAGCTGTCGGGAACTGCAGCCGCACTTCGTCGGCTGCTGTCTCAAGGTCTGCTGCGTCTTGGATCCAGTAGTCGAGTAGTGATCCAGCAGTCTCGTCGCTGAAGCTGATACGGGCACCACCACCGAGCGGCAAGTCGAGTTCCTCGACGTCGCCGCCACGGATCGCTGCTAGCGACCGCTTGAGGTCGAGGCCTGCGGCCACTCGCCGAACATCTGTCACGAAATCCAGGACCTTGAGATGCGCTTTGCCTTCGCGGAGGCGAAGGCCGCGACCCAACTGTTGGACGAAAATCCGCCGGCTGTGCGTCACGCGGAGGAACGCGATCAGGTTTACGTCCGGAACGTCAACGCCCTCGTTGAAAACGTCAACGCAAGTAATGATCGGAACGCGCCCCAACCGGAAGGCGTTCAGCAGGACCTGCCGTTGCTGGCGTGGTAGACCACTGTGCAGGAAGGCAGCCCGACGCCAACTCTGGTCTGCCCCAGCAAGAAGGTTCGCCATCCGCTCGGCATGCTCAATGGTTTGGCAGAAGACGATCGCGCGCGGATCGAGGATCTCCCGCCATGCCTCACGGAACTGATCGACGATCTCCTCGTCGCGCTGTGGCAAGAACAGCGCACGGTTCAATTCCTTGACCGAGTACCCGTGCTCGCTGATGTGCCGAACGAAGTCCCAGTCTAGGTTGTCGACGTACATCCGGTACTCAACCTTCGCCAGATATCCCGCCGCCATGCCCTGTGCAATCCCCATGGTGTAAGACGGCTGGCCGAAACGAGCCGTAATGTCGAACTTGTCCCCGCGCCAGGGCGTCGCCGTAACGCCGAATTGCATCGCGCCCGAACACATATCCAAAAGCTTGGCAAACATTCCGGTTTCGCCAACATGGTGGGTCTCGTCGATCATGATCAGGCTGGGACGCCAGCCAGTCCGCACCAGGCCGAGGACAGAATCCACGGTGGCGACCGTTACGCCTTCGAACGACTGCGGCTTCACCTCGCCTGTTAGCACCTGGGTCGAAACCGACTTGTCGAGGTGCCTCCAAAGTGCCTTCTCAAGTTGCTCCACGAGTTCTTTTATGTGGGCGACGACAAGCACGCGAGCCTCGGGGGTTTGTTCGAGATGGCGGCGGATGACCTCGCCGCCAACGACCGTTTTTCCAAGGCCAGTCGCGAGGACGAGCAGTGAACGCCTATTTCTCGCCAGATCAGCTTCGACCCTATCCGCAGCAGCCTCTTGATACTTACGCAACTCGTACATCGAAGGCACTCGATTTGGCATCTGAGCATATATCGCCTCAAGCGTAGCGCCAGACCAGGCGTCAACACGGATACCAATGCGTCCTAGCGCCTTCCGGCGAGTCTCGGCGGTCCCGTTGAGTCGACTATTCGTGACGACCACGGCGTGGTCAGCGCCGTAGCGAGTGCGTGCTCGTTCCGCGTCGTCAACCCCGGTTCGATCGATCGCGCCCCGACTGGAGTACTTACACTGAACTACCCATTGCTCACGGTCCCGAACGGCAAGGATGTCAGCCCCCTCATCGTTAGCTCCGTCAATCAACCGGACATCGGTAAAGCCGAGGTACCAGAGTGCGCGCTCGGTGGCATGGGTAAGCCCACGTGGACCTCCCGCAAGCAACGATTCAGGGGACAGAAAGCTGCTCATGGCTGATCCGAAGTGAGCTCACGCTGCAGCAGTTCCACGCTGAGGCGAGTACGCCGAAGCTGTGCAACGTTTGGCGACTGGAAGGTCAGCAGGGTTGCGATGTCGTTCAAGTAGCCCACTACTCTGGCCAGGCTAAGCCGTCGGGACGACTGAGACGTCAGACTGCCGTAGGCGCCTGAGAAGACTGCACCCTCCATGAAAGCTTCCGGCCAGCTTTCCAACAACTTCACCAGGTAGAGCGGTGGCGCATAGAGGATAAACTGGCCACTCCCACCAAGGCTAGCTGTGAGTGTATCTGCGCCGTCAGCGATCAGGGCATTTTCTGTGGCAGTCTGCTCATCCGGATCCAAGAAACCTAGCGCGCGCTGGGGATCCGAGGCGACGTTATCCGCCATCCGCTGGCGGATGTCTGTGAGCAACTCTGTTGCCTGCGCCCGAATGACCGCTGGGTCTACTGCGGTATCCGGCAAGCACGTCGCACGCAACCGAGTCGTGATCTGCGAGTGACTCAGCGGGCTATCCGCCTTTACCTTGAGCGCGGCGGTCACCTCTGCCAACAGCAGTTCCGCTGGCTCCAAACCAAGCTTCGTGAAGGCAGCGTGCGTTACGTCGATCAGACCGGTCGCTGTGCCACCGGCACCCTGTGCAAGCCAGACCGGTGTGGGAAGATCGTCCGCGTCGAGAAGATGTTCGGTGAGCGCTCGCGCCTCAACCTTGATCTGACCGAGTTCCGGCAGCCCGAACTCGCGCGTTAGTTCTGGAACGACCACGCCATGTTCGATGTAGCGAACGAGCCGTTCCAGGACCGTCTCAAACTTTGACGCTGCCGGCGTCGGCGTAGGACCAGACGTCGGCTCTGCCGTGTCCTCCTCGGGCTCAGCCGTCGTGGAGGCATCGACACCGAGCGCCGCCAGCACGGCCTCCTCATCGGGATCGTCTTTCGTCCCGCCCGTGGCTTTGGCCAGTTTCGCCTCCGTCAGGCGCCGTTCGTGAGCCTCGACCTGATCCCACCACTTCTGATCCGTTTGGTAGTCGGGGTCGCCGCTCCAGAACCTCCGTGCCCACTGTCGTGTTTCCTCATGAAGCGGACGGGATCCGTCACCCGGGATGAGGCAACGCACCCCTGCGGCGTTCCGGCGGTAGCCTTTGAACAGTCGTGCCAGAGGAGATGTGTTCTCCGGGTATCCGGCCGCCTTGGCTTTCTGCGGCTGCAGCGGCGCCTCGCCACGCAGATAGTCGACGGCCGCACGCCAGGCGCGGTCACTGTATTCGAAGGCGGTCTTGTCGTAGTGCACCGGGACGTAGTCCAGATGAATCTCACCAATGAGTCGACCACCCTGGTTGGCGAGCTCGACAGGGTACTCGATGTCCACACTCCCCGTCGGGTCGTTTGGGTTGCGCCAGTTGAACAAACTCTTGTCGTACTGCAGGATCTTGCGCCCATTGCGCAAGAAGTCGATACCGAAGTCGCGCCGGTCGAGGTGCCTCTGGACGCCAAGCCAACCACTCAGTCGACGCTCACGCTGGCGAAGCTGGTTGCTCCCGCACTGGTCGCAAGCGTCCTTGCCAAGGTTCTGCCAGTTACCACATAGCTCACACGCATCGGCAGGCTGGAACTTCTGATCGATTTCGATGTACGCAGGGATCTTCTCGGCGCTCGCACCGCTGCCATAGATGACGTACCGATCATCGCCCCAACGACATGCTCTCCTGGGCTTCACCTTGTTGCCCTGCACCCAAAGTTCGAACGGGCGGTTGTCCAACAGCCAACCGTAGACACGGCCCAACGTTGTACGCAGGTTCTCGGCATTGCGTTGTAGCCACTCGGCACGATCGCGATGGAGATTGCTGACAATGATCTTCGTCCCGTGGTCGCTGGGGTCGTCCTTTGGTTCAGTGATATCGGGAGCCTCAAAGTCGGCGCCCAGGGCGTCGAGATCGATCTCCACACCGACCCATTCGGGGTCACCCTGGCGTGTCGTCAGGACACGCGTGAGGCGACCGAGCCGAGCCGTGCTCACGTTGAAGCCCATGCCGAAGAGACCCAGTTTGTCGAAGCGCTCGTTGCTCGACCATCCGGCCTTGACAGCCTGCTCAAGGGTTTCACGCGTCATACCGCGACCTGTATCGCGGACCACTACCTCGGCACCAGACAACCCAGCTCCGGGTCCAGGAAGGGTCACGCTCACTTTGAATCCACCCGGCCAGCTTTGCCCTGCGTCAAGAATTTCGCTGAAGTCGTCGAATGCGTTGTCTGCCAGCTCAGCTACGCATTGCCATTCGTCGAACTCGATCTCGCCGAGCATGCGCAGGATTCGAGGAGACGGGGTGATGTCCATCTAGCAGTCAATCTCTTTCATCGTCAGGACCTGCCTCGCGCCGGTCATATCGAGGCGAGTTGCTTCGTTCGTGAGCGTCGGCGTGCGTCGCGAAGTGCGCGGAGAACAACGCGCGCCGCTCCGTCCGGATCCGCGACGACGTCGCTCGCCCATAGACGTATCACGCGCCAACCATCCGCCGAGAGCTCGCGATCAACTTCCCGGTCTCTTCGCACGTTCTTCTCGATCTTCTGCACCCACCACTCAGTACGGTTTGGAAACAGATCCGCCAAACTGTCACGCCCGCGACGTTGCCACTCTGCCGGATTACCGTGCCAGAGATCGCCGTCAACAAAGACGGCAACCTTGCGCGTGCGAACCACCAGGTCGGGGCACCCGGTTACGTCCTTCGCATGGATCCGAAAACGACCACCTTGCGCATGGACCGCGCGCCGCAAAAGCAGTTCCGGACGGGTGTTCTTCGACCGAACCGCGCTCATGATCCGGCTTGTCGTCGCCGCATCACGCGATCGCGTCACTGTCGTTACGGAGTTCGATGTCATCGTGAATCCAGCGTAGCGGCTATCGCCTGCCCAGCGGCTACGCCCAACTGCACTGGGACAGCATTTCCGAGTTGACGCATCTGCTCGCCTCGCGGCCCCTCGAGTCGCCAGTCGTCTGGAAAGGTCATGATTCGTGCGACTTCACGCACCGTCAAGTAGCGGATGCTGCCGTCGTCCCGGCGCAGCACAGATTCGCCGCCCGGGACGCCATGAACTCCCGCCTTCACCGTCTTGGCGGGTCTATCCAACTGATTTGGCGTATGTCCGGGGTACTCACGAGCGCCTGGCCAGCCCACGTGGTGGATATGCCCCGGCGTCTCGGCGCGATCGGTGGGCTCCGGCAAATCACTGATTGCATCACGCAACGTACGCCACGGCACTAATCCATCGTCGGGTGGAATCACCCCAGGATGATCCTTCACTGGCGCGTTGGGGTGGCGCTCCGCATACTCACCGCTGATCTGTGAGCGGAGGAGGGCACCTGCACTGTGCGTCGGGTTCGGAAACTTCCACGAGACATCCAGGTCCTTGCGGAAACCAACGAGTAGTACGCGAAGTCGGCTCTGCGGAACGCCGTAGTCAGCTGCGTTTACTAGCTGGAACGCGATATCGTATCGCTCGGTAGGGTCTCCGCCCGATCGAAGCGCCTTGACCAGGCGCAAGTCGTGGTCGGTCCACGCCTCGCCCTCAATGCGCTGTTCGAACGGAGCCGCCAGTTCTCGTCGGATGTAGTCCCAGTATGGCTCGAACGACGGACGGAGTAGCCCTCTGACGTTCTCGGCGACAATGACCAACGGCCTCGTCTCGCGTACACAGCGGTTGAACTCTGGCCAGAGGTTCCGCTCGTCACGGTGACCTTTGTGTGCGCCGCCGAGGCTGAAAGGCTGACACGGCACGCCCCCAGCAACGACGTCGACCTCTCCGGCGAAAGGAGTAAAGTCCACGTTCTGAACGTTTCCCTCGATCAGAGGCCAGGGATCCGTCAAAGTGCTTGGCGGCGCCTCCTCGGCAACATAGTCAACGGCGCGATTTGCTCGGAGGGTCGCACACGCCCGCTTGTTGGACTCGTTGACGAGCAGGTGCTGGAAGCCAGCATCATGCAGAGCCATCGCCAGCCCACCGCCTCCCGAGAACAGCTCGATCGAGGTGCCGACCCGAGAGGTACCCGCCCTTGAGGTCCCTGTTGCCATGACCCGGACGTTACCGCAGCCCTAGGACATGGTCGGCCGAGGCGCGCTGCCACGGCCCCACGGGCATCCGACGGGTCAAAGTCCGAGATCCTCTACAAAGAGTTCCCCTACAGCTGCGTGAGCATCCTCCCCCTTCTCCTTCGCATCGAGCCATGCCTCTAGAACTTCTAGACGATAAGACAAGGCTGAGCCGTCATTTGGACTCTGGGCTAGCCGCGCAAACTCCATGAAAACAAGGTCTGCGTTCGTCAGGCTGTCCTCCTCCGCATTAGGAGTGATCTTGCGAGCGAGCTCAAACTCTCCGAGAGAGCTTCGACTCGGAAACGGTCTTTTACTCGCCGATCGTTTCAAGGCAAGCAGGAAATAGACAGTAACCATTCCTACGCTAGAGAGCAGCTTATCCCCGTCTGTGAAAGTATCCGAAAGTTCGGTCAATCGAGCCTTTGATATACGGACAAGACTCTCGGTCTTTGACTGGTCAGAATCAGATTCCCTGGCTTCCTTAAAGAACCGATCCAACCTGACCTTCTTGAGGTCTCGTACGGTCCGTCCCGAGTATTCTGCGCTTCCAATGCCGTCGGAGGTTGACCCGTCAGCCAAATAGACAAACTTCGCAGCGAGGTCGTAGTGCCGGTACCGCTTGTTGGTGAAAGGAAGCTTTGCCGCGAAAAATGGCTCCACAACCAATTCGCGAACAGCTCTCGGCATCGGCCCCCCGAAGGCATTCCGCTTCTCAGCGGCATTTAAAGGAACCGCCTCATTTAGGCGCGAAAACATATCTTCCACGAGTTCCATATCAGTCGTTTTTATTGTCTTGACGTCGAGCGTTGTCGCCTGAAGATCGCTCGCCAAGAGCGGATCGACCTCCTTCAGCTCGGCGAAAGTCTTTCCTGCCGCCGCGCGACTTCCATCTGCAATTCGCACAAAGTCTTCACTGAGTGCAAAGCTATTGCCCACGAAGCGAAAGATGGCGTCCATTCGCTGCTTCCCGTCAACGAGAGCATACCTGATGGTTCGCTCACCGACGCGCTCCGGAACAGCGTACTGATGCAGGTAGATCGTCGGTACATCAAATCCATTGATCAATGAATCGATTAGGAGTTGCTGCTTCTCCAGGGACCAAATCGCCGATTGTCGTTGGTACGAGGGGGACATGTCGATTTCGTCGCGTCGTGAATAGAGATATTGCACATTGCTATTTCGTAAAGGGTGTACTTCGAATACTTCACCGTCATCGCTCACTGCTGTACTCCTCGCTTATGCTTTTCGCCCAATGGTCAAGATCAGCATAAATCGTTGCATTATCCACACGCATTGCGCTAAGTTGCTGCCTGATTGGCTCTTTGGCTGTGGCCGGTATGATCCAGGAGCGGAGACTCCCTGAGGGAGCATGATCCTCGAATGACTTCGGGTCCGCTCGGTGTGACAGCGTAAAGACACCAGCTTGAGCGGAGATTCGTCCGAAGGTGCGCTGTGCGACAACGGCCACGGGACCCCTGCCTTGCCTGTTAGAACTGCCTGCGAGATAGTCGTCCAGTTCGGCGTCCTGCCCCAGTAGCAATATTCCTGTTCCATGAGTAAAAGTGACTTCGTTTAGCGCGATCGGATCCAGACAAAAGAGCCGTCCAGCCCTCCCTCGCCCGTCCTCCCGTTCCTCGACGGCAAAGAAAAGTCCGACGAGTGGGTTGGTTGTCCAGTCCAGCAGCCTTGTGGGCAACCCATGATGCTGTGCCATAGAAAGCCAGTTCCATTCCGAGGAATCGCTGACATCTACAAGCTGGGCAGCCTCCTGTTTGAAACGCTTCAGCATGTCGGTCTCATGGTCTCGGTGGCCGCCGTCCCTCAAGAGCGACGGTGACAACGGCCAGGTATTGTCCACCTGACCGCGAAACCAGGGAGTTGCCGCCTCTACTGTCCCCAGATCCCTAATAAGGTCTTCGACACATTCGATTGGTATGTCCTCAGGCACGGCACTCATCCTGTGGTATTTCAGCTCAAGTCACAAGGGTGAAGCCCTGGCCAGCGCCTGCTAGCCAGTGACAAACAGGTGTTTCGGTGTGGCCTCAATCTGCACCTCCGCGCTCTCCACTAGCCCAACAGCAGCCACATCACTTAGCGCAACAGCAGACGGGCGAAGTATTATGAGTATGTCGTCAATCCCCTAGGGATATTCGTTCCTCACTACGAACCCAGCGGCCGCGAAGACTCGAATCAGGGTGCATCCGGAGCCTTCGCGTCCGCCCGTTCGCGATCAGCTGCAGCCGCTGGTGGAGCCGCAGCCTTCGCAGACGAAGCAGGAACCGGCGGGACGCATCTTCGTGCCGCAGGTCATGCAGATCGGGGCGTCGGCAGCCTTCCCCTGGAACTTCTCCAGCAGCTCGGCCGACGAGTGGACGTCCTCCCCCGCGTCCCGGACAGAGGCCGCACCAGCACCGGACTGCGCCGAGTCGTGAGCCGGACGGTCCGCCCGCTTCGACGACGGCGCCGCCGACTGCGAGTAGGACTCCAGCTCGTCCTCGAGATCCTCATCGGAGTCGTCCGAGCCCGAGGTCGGCGCGGCATACGAACCGGTGTCGAGCTGACGCGCCCGCTCCTGCGCGGTGTGGATCCCCATGAACGAACGGGTCTCGAAGTCCATGTAGTCCAGCGCCAACCGGCGGAAGACGTAGTCCATGATCGACTGCGCCATGCGCACGTCCGGGTCGTCGGTCAGGCCGGCCGGCTCGAACCGCAGGTTGGTGAACTTCTCCACGAAGGTCTCCAGCGGCACGCCGTACTGCAGGCCGATCGAGACGGCGATGGAGAACGCGTCCATCACACCGGCCAGGGTCGAACCCTGCTTGCCGAACTTGAGGAAGAGCTCACCCAGGCCGTCGTCCGGATAGGACCCGGCGGTCAGGTAGCCCTCGGCTCCACCGACGGAGAACGACGTCGTCTGCGACGGGCGGCGCTTGGGCAGCCGCTTGCGGACGGGACGGTACTCGATGACCTTCTCCACCTTGGCGGCGTCACGCGCAGCGGCCGCGTCCTTGGCGGTCGAGCCACCGTCGGACAGCGGCTGGCCCACCTTGCAGTTGTCGCGGTAGACGGCCAAAGCCTTGAGCCCGAGCTTCCAGCCCTGGAAGTGGACGTCCTCGATCTCCTCCACCGTCGCGGTCTCCGGCAGGTTGACCGTCTTGGAGATCGCACCGGACAGGAACGGCTGCACGGCCGCCATCATCCGCACGTGGCCCATCGGCGCGATCGCCCGCGCACCCATCGCGGTGTCGAAGACCTCGTAGTGCTCTGGCTTGAGCCCGGGTGCGTCGATGACGTGGCCCTTGTCGGCGATGTACTCGACGATCGCCTCGATCGACTCCTCCTGGTAGCCGAGCTTCTTCAGCGCCCGCGGGATCGTGAGGTTGACGATCTGCATCGATCCGCCGCCGACGAGCTTCTTGAACTTCACCAGCGAGAAGTCCGGCTCGATGCCGGTGGTGTCGCAGTCCATCATGAAGCCGATGGTCCCCGTGGGCGCCAGGACGCTGGCCTGCGCGTTGCGGTAGCCGTGCTTCTCGCCCTGCTTGACGACCGCGTCCCACGCCTTGGTGGCGGCACGGTGCACCGCGGTGTCCATGCTGTCGAGCGCGCGGATCTGGTCGTTGGCGGCCTGGTGCTTGCGCATCACCCGCTTGTGCGCCTCCGCGTTACGGGCGTACCCGGCATACGGGCCGACGACCGACGCGATCTCGGCGGACTTCTTGTAGGCAGCACCGGTGAGCAGCGAGGTCAGCGCCGCGGCGAGCGAGCGGCCGCCCTCGGAGTCGTAGCCGTGGCCGGTCGCCATGAGCAGCGCGCCGAGGTTGGCGTAGCCGATGCCCAGCTGGCGGTAGTCGCGCGTGGTGTCGCCGATCGCCTCGGTCGGGAAGTCGGCGAAGCAGATCGAGATGTCCATCGCGGTGATGACGAGCTCGGCGACCTTCTGGTAGGTCTCGACGTCGAAGGTGTCGTCGTCCCGCAGGAACTTCAGCAGGTTGAGCGACGCCAGATTGCACGAGCTGTTGTCGAGCGACATGTATTCCGAGCAGGGGTTGGACGCGGTGATCCGGCCGGTCTCGGGGTTGGTGTGCCAGTCGTTGATCGTGTCGTCGTACTGGAGACCCGGGTCGGCGCATTCCCACGCCGCCTGCGCCATCTTGGTGAACAGCTCCTTGGCGTCGACGGTCTCGAGCACCCGGCCGTCGTCGCGGGCCTTGAGCCCGAACCCGGTGCCGTCCTCGACCGCGCGCATGAACTCGTCGGTGACCCGGACGCTGTTGTTGGCGTTCTGGTACTGCACGCTCACGATGTCCTTGCCGCCGAGGTCCATGTCGAACCCGGCGTCGCGCAGCGCGCGGATCTTGTCCTCCTCGCGCGCCTTGGTCTCGACGAACTCCACGATGTCGGGGTGGTCGACGTCGAGCACGACCATCTTGGCCGCGCGACGGGTGGCGCCACCGGACTTGATCGTGCCGGCGGACGCGTCGGCGCCGCGCATGAACGACACCGGGCCGCTCGCGGTGCCACCGGAGGAGAGCAGCTCCTTGGACGAGCGGATCCGCGACAGGTTGAGGCCGGCGCCCGAGCCGCCCTTGAAGATGAACCCCTCCTCCTTGTACCAGTTGAGGATCGAGTCCATCGAGTCGTCAACGGAGAGAATGAAACACGCGCTCACCTGCTGCGGGCTCTTGGTGCCGACGTTGAACCACACCGGCGAGTTGAAGCTGAACACCTGGTGCAGCAGGGCATAGGTCAGCTCGTGCTCGAAGAGGGTCGCGTCGTCCTCGGTCCCGAAGTAGCCGTTGTCCTTGCCGGCCTTGACGTAGGTCAGCACGACGCGGTCGATCAGCTGCTTGAGGCCGGTCTCGCGCGCCTCGGTGCCGAGCGCCCCGCGGAAGTACTTGGTCGTGACGATCGTCGAGGCGTTGACGCTCCAGAAGTCGGGGAACTCCACCCCGCGCTGCTCGAAGATCGTCTCCCCCGTCTTCCAGTTCTGTTGGACGACGTCGCGACGCTCCCAGGTCACCTGGTCATAGGGGTGCACGCCGGGCGTGGTGAAGATGCGCTCCACGGTCACGCCCCGCTTGCTGCTCTTGCCCTTCGCACCTGCACGTGCGCCGGTGGTCTCCGTCATGACTTGGCCTCCCTGGCCCCTAGTTGGGTGATGTCTGCGATTTCTTGTCGTATGTCGTGTGCTTGCGCCAGCGGGAACGCCCGCCGAAGTGCTGGGTTGCCTGTCCCCCTCATGGTCCCTGCCGGGTCTGACAGTGGTCTGACGCCCGGTTGACCTGCGGTGAAGCAGTGGTGACGCGCGGGCGTCAGCTGCCTCGCGGCATACCGGATTTGCTCTTGTCCTGTTGTTGGTCGTGCTTGTCGCCCGGCTCGCGGCCGGTGGCGTCGCGCTCGGCCCGCAGCAGCGTGATCGCCGACTCGAAGTCCTCGAGGTTGTCGAACGCCTGGTAGACGCTGGCGAACCGCAGGTAGGCGACCTCGTCGAGCTCGCGCAGCGGTCCGAGGATCGCGAGGCCGACCTCGTGGGCCTCGATCTCGGCGCTGCCCTGGGCCCGGATCGCCTCCTCGACCTGCTGGGCGAGCAGCGCGAGCTGGTCCTCGGTGACCGGGCGGCCCTGGCAGGCCTTGCGGACGCCGACCAGGACCTTGCCGCGGCTGAACGGTTCGCTGGCCCCCGAACGCTTGACCACCGACAGGCTCGCGGACTCCAACGTGGTGAACCGGCGGCCGCACTCAGGGCACTGCCGGCGGCGGCGGATCGCGGTGCCGTCGTCGGTGGTGCGGGAGTCCATGACGCGGCTGTCGGTGTGGCGGCAGAAGGGGCAGTGCATGGTTTTCCCTCCTGTCGGTTCAACACCCGGCGGGGCCGGTTTGTGCCTGGCTTTGGGCTGATCGTGCGGTGCGTTTTCGTGCTGGTCCGGGGTCGCCGCCAGGGTGGAACCTGTGGATCCCGCTGTGGGTAACCGGTGGGAAACCCTGTGGGAAACCATCTGGCCCTGTGGACGACGAAGGCCTATATGTGGACAACTCACATCCGTGTAACTACTACATCTAGTGATCGTAGGCGCCTGCATCACCGGACGCAAGGGCGGGGCGCGCGCCGATCTGCGGCGGCGACATCGCCGCAGGTCAGCGGCTCGACACCCCGCGTGTCGCCGATGTCAGGCGGCGCGTCGGGCTGCGTGTCGGACCCCTCCTCGCCGGGCTTCCTGACCATTTCTTTACCTGTGGACGAGTGGGCCGGCCATGCTCACGCGGGCATACTCGCTCGTGTTTACGTGCGCTTGCGGCTCCTCGCATCCGCGCAGGAGGGAAGCATGGGGACACGATCCAACCGGTATGCCGTGCTGGCTGCGGGGGCGCTGCTCGGCAGCGCGTTGCTCACCGGGTGCGGTGGCGACGAGAAGCCGAGTCCTCCGCCGACTGGCGGCGGCACCGTCGCGGGAGGTCCCACGACCGCTCCCCCGACCAGCGACCCCAGCGGCACGACCACCTCCAGCGACCCGACGACGTCGTCGACCTCGAAGCCACCCAAGAGCTCGAAGCCACCCAAGACGAAGAGCCCAGGCGAAGCCGGCGCCCCCGGTGTCCCCAAAGCGGCCCGCCAGCACACCAGCAAGGGCGCCGAAGCCTTCGCGCGCCACTACATCGACGTCATCAACCGCACAGGACAGCATCCGTCCCTCCAACCTTTGCACCGCCTAGCGCAATCGGGCTGCAAGTCGTGCGCCAGTTTTGAGTCTGGTGTGAAGTACATGGTCAAGCACCACGAACATCAGACGGGCCCGGTGTTCAGGATCAACAAGTCTCAGGTGATCGAAGACCCGGACAAACGCAGCGTGCGCGTCCGGGTGGAACTCTCAGAACTTCCCATCAGGGTGGTTGACGATCAAGGCAAGACTCAGCGAAAGAGCCACCCCCGGGACAGTTATCTGGAGTTCATGACCATCTGGACCGCCTCTGGTTGGAGAATCGACAAGATTTATGTCCCCGCCGCGTGAATTAGCGAAAGCTATAGGGGCTCTCGTCGCCCTCTTTGCGTTGGTCGGTGGTGAGACCTCGGCATCCGCCGGTCAAGAAGGCGGCAGCGACCGAGGTGGGTGCGTCGGACTCGACTGCCCACAGCAGCAGAACGACGGATCCAGCACATGGATCCGTGACTGGGCTACTGCGCATAAGCAAGGTTCGAATGCGAAACCCGAGAGCCGGGTCGAAGAGGCCGGCAATTCACAAAGCCTCCCTGGCGACTCGCAGGGAACGAGCCACGGACGAGGCAAGAGCTATCAATACGTCACCGTCGTACGTTGCGCCGGCAATTCGCCAAGTAACCCGCGGCGCAACTTTTGTGCAACAGCGGTCTCATTTTGTGTGAGCGCATATCCAGACTCCCCAGGGCCGTTGTCGGACGTGTGGCGACGCGAGGTGAAGCCGAATGGCGGGACCGGCCATTGGCAGCAAGTCGGCTGGACCTGTTTCACGAACCGGATTCCGACGTCGACTGGATCGGGCGGAGAAAACTCTGCGCCCCCGAAGCCGGTGTTGACGACCGCGATGATCCGGGAGGCGTGGCGGCATACGGCGTTTGCGAAGCCCTCCTTCACCAGCCAGCCCAAGGGCGGCACGACCCTGATTCGGCTGAAGACCTTCTTCCAGGTCGACTGGCCGACCAAGGGCTTCCAGCCGGACGAGGTCGACCAACCGCCGCTCTCGGCGATGCTCGGCCACGCTGTGCGGATCCGGCCCACCCTAATCGGCTACACCTACGATTTCGGCGACGGCACCAAGGTCGGCCCCACGAAGTCGCCTGGCGGCTCCTACCCAGATGGCGACGTCACCCATGCCTTCCCGAAGAAGGGCACCTACCACCCGACGGTCACGACCACCTACGGCGGCGAGTTCAGCGTCGATGGCGGCGAATGGATCCCGATCCCCGACACGCTCGACATCACCGGCCCGGCCGGCACCGTCACCGTCAAGACGTCAAAGAACCGCCTCGTCGCCCAGTGACCCCGAGGACGCGAGAGGGGCCGCCGCGGCCACATCGCTCGTCCGTGGTCCGCCACGCGGGCAGTCCAGCAATCAGGGGCGCTCGCGCGCCTCCTCGATCGTCGGCTCGAACAGCTCGAGCGGGTTGCCGCTAGGGTCCTCGACGATGATCTGGTTACCGCCCACACCCTTGACCACATCGTTGCGGAAGGTCGCGCCGGCCTCGCGCAGCGTCGCAACCGTGGCCTCGAGGTCCTCGACCTGCAACGAGATCCGGTTCCACCCGCCGGGCTGCGGCACGGTCCCGTCCGGCAGCGCCTGGCCCCCACCGCCCTGCGTGCTCGGCGCGCTCAGCAGGAACCGCAGATCACCGCGCGAGAGGATCGCAAACGTCGGCGCCGGGTGCATCACCTCCGCAAACCCCAACCGCTCGCAATAGAACGCGATCGCCTCGTCGACGTCCTGGACGATGTACCGCACTGTGACCGACACCTGCCTCACCTCGCCGTTCATCGTCCACCCGCGGCTGTCGCTCCGCCACCCACTTTCCCGGGCGGCATCACCACGTGCGTGTGGTCAGGGTGTGAGGTGGTCAGGGAGTGACGAGCCCAGTCTGCTAGTACTACAGCCGCACTTATGGTGAGGCGCCGCGGCGGGCGTAGTGGCAGCGTTGGGCGCGGGCTTGATGTCGGC
>NZ_SWMA01000041.1:0-34365 GCF_005222685.1 Segeticoccus rhizosphaerae | reverse complement strand
GTGCTGGCCGACCTGCACGACGCCTGGACCCGCGAGGCCGACCTGGCCGCCAGACTCACCACCGCCCGCAGCCAGCGGGACCGGCTCGCCGCCGTGGTGCCGCTGCGCGCCGAGGCCGACCACCGGCTGGGCGAGCTGCGCCAAACCGCCCGAGGTGCGGCCGAGCACGCGGCCAGCCTCCGAGCACAGCTGCACGACACCGAGACCAACCTCGACGGTGCCGCCGTCCGCATCGGCAGCGAGCTGTGGCGGCGTTGGCAGGTCGACTACCCCGCCGCCCTCCAGGCAGCCCAGACCATCCGCACCGGCCCCGGCAGACTCGGTCTGCACCGAGCCGCGGTGCGCCGAGCCCGCGCAGACCTGCACACCTGGACCCAAACCTGGCAGCCGGTACTGCCGGACCTGCCCGTCGATCTCCACGCGCTGGCCGGACGGTTCCCGCCCCCGGCCGGGACCCGGCTGCACGACGCGCTCACCGGTTCCGCACGGCGTCTCGCCGAGGCCGAACACCCCGAACACGCCCAGCAGTCCGCCGCCGCCACAGCGGCGCAGACCCGCGCCGAGCACGCCCGGGACGCCTACCAGGACGAGCTGCGCTCGGACTCCCTGGACCTGGCCCGGTTCGGCCACCTCGCCCACATCCACGATCCCGCCGACCGGCTCGACCGCACCGCGCACCAGGTCGACCAACTCACCGCCGACCTGCAGCGAGCCCGCTCACGGGTCCACGCCCTGGAATGCGAACCCGCCCTCCGCGGCCAACCCCCCGATCTGCTCCAGACCCAACGCGCGGCCTGGAAGAGCCAGTATGAGCACGACCGCGAGGCCCAACGGGAACAGGTGCGAGCCCGGGCGGCCGCCCAGGCCCGGCAAGGTCCTCGCCGTCCCGCCAGACCGGAGCCTGGTGCACCGGGTTGGCCGACGATGCGCCCCGACCCAGCACCCGGCATCTCCCGGTAGCCCTCTACACCGTCTGCGTCCGACCCGGAGTTGTAACGAGGTCGAGCGGAGGCACGCCTGGATCGCTGGATCGTCCCCACGGGACCGGCGTGCCCGTCTCAGTCGGGCGGTGAGAAGACGGCCCGTTCGAGACGGGCGAGTCGGTCGGCGACGCTCTCGCCGGGCTGGCGCTGCTCTGCGTCCAGCCGATCCAGTGCGTAGATGCGGATGAGTGTGGACACCGGCAGGTGAGCTCGCTCGGCTGCATGGGCGAGCCGGGCGTGCTCCTCGCCGGACAAGCGCACCGACACGACTGTCGGCCGGGTCATGTTGGGGCGGGTGACCGTGACGCCGTCCGGGAGCGGGTCGAGGACGTCGGTCTGCTCGGCCGCGGCTCCGTCCGTGGCCAGCATGTCGTCAATCTTGGTCATGGTTTCCTCCTTGCCATACAGGTTCCGGTCGGTGGGATTGGACGCCCAGGCGTTGGCGCCCCACCATCGGCCATCGGGTCGCTCCGAAGGGTCGGCGTCCGAGATCGAGCAAGATGACGGTCAGGACGGTTCGTGCGCTGACCGAGTAGCCGATGACTCGGACGCTGTGACCGGATCTGCTTGCCGGATCCGGGGTCAACCAGGCCGCGTGGGCGTCTCGCACGGCCTCATCCACCCAGGCTGTCTCGACGCCGTGGCGTGCGCGGATGTGCTCGGCTCGCTTGCTCCAGTCGACATACCCGCTCCCAACTACAATCTACTACATTTTGCTACGCGTGCTTTCGCGCCTAACCAGGTTCGCGATCGGATTAGTGCGCGTCGTGGGGGGTGACTTGTTCTTGCCTGTTAGACAAGTTGCATTGTCTGCCTGACGTCGGCGGGCAGGCGCGACGCCGCGGGATCCCGACGGCGATATCCAGTAGGCCGCCCTCCGCAATACGATGCGGCGGCACAGAGCCGCCTGTTTTCCGATCCGACCGCTGACGGCAACCGCAGACACGTTGCGCCCAACTGATCACGGAGGGACGTCGACGGCCTTATGGGGGTAGAACCCGCCGCGAGCCAGCCCGGATCCCATGCGAGGAGCTGTCGATGAACGGCCGAGAGCGCACCGTGACGGACGCCAGCGGCTGTGGCGGGACGAGCGCGGCGGTCCGCCACCGCAGGCGACCCAGCACTGGCACCCGATGGTGCCCCATCAAGCCAGTAGTAACACCGAGCAGCACACACATCCAGGAGGAGACCATGAGCAGCACCCACTCGACCCTCACGACAACGTCGCACGCCGACGACGAGCTGATGACCCTCAAGGAGGTCGCCGCCATCGTCCGCGTGCCCGAGGCCACGCTGCGCTACTGGCGCCACCTCGGCACCGGGCCGCACAGCTTCCGGATCGGCCGATCCGTCCGCTACTGGCGCACCGAAGTCGCCCTCTGGCTCGAAGAACAGTCCGGCAATCCCCAAGAGCATCTCTGAGCCGAGCGCTCCTTCGGTGACCGGTGGACAATCGGCACCAGAGATCGAAAGGAGCCTGCCGTGGCTGGAAGCGTGGCGAAGCGGAAGGACGGGAAGTGGCGGGCGCGCTACCGCGACGACGCGGGCAAGGAGCACTCCCGGCACTTCGCCCGGAAGGTCGACGCCCAGCGCTGGTTGGACGAGGTGGCCACCTCGCAGCTGACCGGAAGCTATGTCGACCCTGCCGCCGGACGGATGACGTTCAGGCAGTTCTACGCCGACTGGTCGGCTCGGCAGCTGTGGGTACCGGCCACCCGCCAGAACGCGGAGCTGGCGACCCGCTCGGTGCCGTTCGCCGAGACGCCCATGAAAGCGATCCGCCGCTCACACGTCGAGGCGTGGGTCATGCAGCTGAGCGGCGAGCTGGCCGCGTCCACGATCAAGACGCGATTCGTGGTCGTCCGCTCCGTCTTCCGCGCCGCCGTCGCTGATCGGGTGATTGCCGCAGACCCGTCGACTGGTGTTGTGCTGCCGAGGCGGCGGCGGGTGGACGCCGCGATGCGCATTCCGACGATCGAGGACGTCGGCAGGCTGCTGTCACACGCCGACAGCGCACGGGTGTCGACGCGGAAGGGCTTCCGCGCCTACGTCGCACTCTGTGCCTTCGCGGGTCTGCGTATGGGCGAGGCTGCCGGAGCCCAGATCGGCGACATCGACTTCCTCCGGCGCCAGCTCACCGTGACTCGGCAACTCCAGCGTGACGGCAGCACCTTCGCGGTGCGACCGCCGAAGTACGGCTCCGAGCGGGTCGTGTACTTGGCTGACGAACTGGTCGAGATCCTCAGCGAGCACGTGAGGCGCCACGTCGTCAGCGGCGGGCCCGACCGCTGGCTGTTCATGGTCGGGGAACAGCCGATGTACGACAACGCGATCACCTGGCGCTGGCGAGCCACCCGACAGTCCGCAGGCCTGCCCAAGGTCCGCCTGCATGACCTGCGGCACTTCTACGCCTCCGGTCTGATCGCGTCCGGTTGTGACGTCGTCACCGTCCAACGAGCGTTGGGCCATGCCAATGCCACAACGACTCTGAACACGTACAGCCACCTGTGGCCGACCGCCGAGGACCGCACCCGGAAGGCCGCGGGCGGTCTCATGCGAGAGGCGCTGAAGGCGTCGCAGGGCAGCGAGCCTCAGCGCAACAGCCGATCTCTCCAGTAGCCAGGTCGCCGCTTGGCATGGGCGATGGCAACGACAACGAGCGCATCGCCGTCGACGAAGTAGACGACACGGTAGGGAAATCCGGTCACTCTTCTGGACCGCACGACAGGCTCACGGTTCCAGTCCGGCCACGTCGCCCATGACTCAGGCGAGTCGACGGCTGCATCGATCGCCTCACGCACCGCTGCCTCGAATCGGGCCCCGACTCCGGCCTCACGCTCGTCGTACCAGTCGACGTTGGCGACGAACTCGGCACGCGCTTCCGGATGGAAGTCGAAGCCGAACGTCATGCGTTGCGGGCAGCTTCTCGTGCCGCTCGTCGAGCGGCCAACTCGGCGAAGACCTGCTCACCAGGGATGGTTTCGACCTTGCCACTGAGGACGTCATCCACCCGTGACGAGATCTCGGCGGTCCACGCCTGGTCCACCGATTCCTGATCCGCGACCTCAAGCGAATCCAGCAGCCGTATCGCCACTTCCTTGCGTACCGACGGAGGCAGGGTCAGCCCCGCCTCGTAGAACTCGGACGCGTTCAGCGACATGCGTCTACTGTACGCCCAGCAGGTAGCAAACCCGGGGGCCTCCAGAGGCGTTGCAGCGACCGACGAACGCCGGCAACCGCCGATCTCTCGCGGACCTTTTGCGGACCAGGTGCGGACTAAACCGCGTCGTTAGGCCTCTGACCTGCGCAAACGCGTCGCTCTAGTAGTACCAGGGGAAGGGACTCCAGTCGGGGTCGCGCCTCTCCAGGAAGGAGTCCCGCCCCTCGACCGCTTCGTCGGTCATGTAGGCCAGCCGGGTCGCCTCGCCGGCGAAGACCTGCTGGCCCATCAGCCCGTCGTCGGTCAGGTTGAAGGCGAACTTCAGCATCCGCTGGGCGGTCGGGCTCTTGCCATTGATCTCGGTGGCGGCTCGCAGCGCCTCCGCCTCGAGGTCGGCGTGGTCGGCCACGATGTTGACCGCCCCCATCCGCTGCATCGCCTCGGCGTCGTAGGTGCGGCCGAGGAAGAAGATCTCGCGGGCGTTCTTCTGCCCCACCATCTTTGCCAGGTATGCCGACCCGTAGCCTGCGTCGAAGCTGCCCACGTCGGCGTCGGTCTGCTTGAACCGGGCGTGTTCCCGGCTGGCGATGGTCAGGTCGCAGACGACGTGCAGGGAGTGGCCGCCGCCCGCCGCCCAGCCGTTGACCACCGCGATGACCACCTTGGGCATGGTGCGGATCAGCCGCTGCACCTCGAGGATGTGCAACCGGCCGCCCTCGGCCTTGACCCGCGCCGCGTCGATGGTGTCGGCGGTCTCGCCCTGCGCGTACTGGTAGCCACTGCGCCCCCGGATCCTCTGGTCGCCCCCGGAGCAGAACGCCCAACCACCGTCCTTCGCGCTCGGCCCGTTGCCGGTGAGCAGCACCGCGCCGACATCGGGTGTCATCCGGGCATGGTCGAGCGCGCGGTAGAGCTCGTCGACGGTATGCGGCCGGAAGGCGTTGCGCACCTCGGGACGGTCGAAGGCGATCCGCACGGCGCCGGTCTGCACGGCCCGGTGGTAGGTGATGTCGGTGAACTCGAACCCTTCCACCGGCATCCACGCGCTCGGGTCGAAGATCTCGGACACCTGCTGGGTCTGGTCGCTGCTCACGTCAGCGAGGATAGGCGCATGGCTCTCGACGCGGCGGGCCACGGTCAGCGCGCACACTGCGGCGGGTGGTCGGCCGATCTGCACCCCGGAGCCGCCCCTGAAGCCGACCCCCATGGTAGAGGGCGAATTCGTTGATTCCGGGACGAGCGGCACCGCACTGGGGGATGCTGTGCCATCGGCCGCCGACCGGTGGCCCCACCCTGGAGGAAACCCATGAGACTTCGTCACCTCGGCCGACTCGGTGCGGCTGCTGCGTCGTCCCTGGCGCTGATGGTCGCCGCTGCAGGCGTCGCATCGGCCCACGAGTGCTTCAACGCCAGTCGGTCCGACCAGGGCAACGCTTCTGCGGGCGCCCACTCCGCCGCGTGGGAAACGGTCAGCCTGGACACCGTCCTCACCCAGTTCATCGGCCTACCAAGTGATCTGGCCGCCTGCGTCGAGGCCAAGGCGCCGGCTGCGGGTGTCCCGAGCTCCTTCACCTTCGGCATGAAGCAAGCCGTCGGGCAGGGGGGCGTCATCGCGGAACGCAACCCCAACATGGAGGCCAAGGGCCTGGGCTCCGACGGCAAGGGCATCGACCACGCCGAGGACGCCTACGGTGAGGCGATCGGCATGCTCATCGAAGAGTGCAGCGCGCCCGCCTGACCCTCCCCGGCCTCCGCTGAGGGTGGGACGCACGCCGCGCGTCCCACCCTCACCAGTTCAGGCGGTCGGTGAAGCTCTCGGACACCTGCTGGGTCTGGTCGCTGGTCGGATCAGCGAGGATGGGCGCATGCCCGCCGACGCCCTGCCCGACCTCGACGCGTTGCTGGCGGGGCTGCGGGTCGTGCAGATCCCGATGCGCACCCGGTTCCGCGGGGTCACGGTGCGTGAGGCGGCCATGCTGCACGGACCAGCCGGATGGGGCGAGTTCTCACCGTTCCTCGAGTACGCTCCAGCCGAGGCCTCCCGCTGGCTGATCGCCGCCATCGAGGCCGCCTGGCGGGACTGGCCCGACCCGGTCCGCGGCAGCGTGCCGGTCAACGCCACCGTGCCCGCGGTCTCCCCAACGCAGGTGCCCGAGGTGTTGGCCCGGTATGACGGGTGCTCCACCGCCAAGGTCAAGGTCGCCGAGCGCGGCCAGCACCTCGAGGACGACCTCGACCGGGTGGCCGCGGTCCGCGACGTCATGGGCCCGGGCGCACGGATCCGGGTGGACGCCAACGGGGGTTGGGACGTCGCGCAGGCGACGGAGGCGCTGAGGCGGCTCGCGCCATACGGGTTGGAGTATGCCGAGCAGCCATGCCCGAGCGTCGGGGAGCTGGCGCGGCTGCGAGTCGCCTTGGCGCACAGGGGGGTCGACGTGCTGGTTGCCGCCGACGAGTCGATCCGCAAGGCGTCCGACCCGCTGCGCGTGGTGCGGGAGGAGGCGGCGGACGTCATCGTCGTGAAGGTCGCGCCCCTCGGGGGAGTGCGGACGGCGCTGGGGATCGCGGCGGAGTGCGGCCTGCCCACGGTGGTGTCCAGCGCGCTCGACACGAGCGTCGGCATGGCGGCGGGGGTCGCGCTCGCGGCCGCGCTGCCCGAGCTGTCGCACGCCTGTGGCCTCGGCACCGTCGAGCTCCTGGAGGGCGACGTGACGGCGGACCGGCTCGTGCCCTCCGGTGGCCAGGTCACCGTGCGACGACCCGGGCCGGACGAGGGGTTGCTGGCGAGGTGGGCCGCGCCCCGGGACCGCGAGCTGTGGTGGCGCGACCGGGTGCAGGCCGCGCACGCCGCGGCCCGAGCGGCGTCCCCAGCCTGACCGCGCAGCCGGCGAGTGCTTGACTCGACACGGTCGGCTGAGCCTGCCCTTCGAGATCCCGGGAGTCGTGCAGCTGGTCAATGCCTGGTTGTTGTACGGGTTCTTCCGCCACACGCGCCCTGCGGAGGAGGATGCCGTGGCGGGCACCCGGTCCGGCGACACGGCGGCTGCCAGGGAGAGAGCACCCCGCAGCGCGGTCAGCTCGCCACCACCGCCCGCCCCACCTCGTGAGGGATGAGCAAGGACGATCAAGCGGCCGCGGGCTGGGTCCGGCAGCGTGGAGCGCATCGACGAAAGGAGACTCCCATGACCAACACGACCGTCGACCCGAAATCGCTGCCGGTCAGTGACCCGAAGCGGCACTCCATGCAGACCCGCACCAAGCTCAGCGGTCTGGCCGAGCACCTGCGCGAGGACGCCGGCAAGGTCGACGATCCCCGCGCCAAGGCGCTCTTCGAGACCGCGGCGGAGGTGCTGCTAGGGCTCGAGCATGCCTTCGCCGACTACGAGCAGGGTGAGGAGGAGGCCTGGCAATGACGGTCCCGTCCCGTGGCGGCGGATCGGCGACTACTCGTCGAGCGCCTTGCGCAGGATGGCGGCCAGGCTGGCCCGGTCGGCCTCGTCGAGCGGCGCGAAGAAGTCGTCCGCCTCCTCGACTCGTGCCTGCTCGATGGCGCGACGGACCTGTTGGCCCTGTGGCGTGGGCGTCACCACGATCGACCGGCGATCGTTCGGGCTGGGCGAGCGCCCGACGAGGCCCTTGGCCTCGAGGCTGTCGATGACCTCCGTGGCTGAACGCGGCGCGATGCGCAATGACTCGGCGACGTCGGAGAGGCGGGGAGGTCTGTCCTCGTGGCCCTCCAGGGCCGAGCAGATCACGCGCAGCGCCCGGGCCTGGTGGGGCGAGAGCTCCCACGGGACCAGCGAGTGCGCCCACCGCCGCCGGAGGGTGCGGGCGGCACGCATCAGCAGGTCGCCCTCGTGGTGTCCCTGGGTCATGCTCCGAATCCTATCCTTGGGGACCGCCCCTCATAGTGAGGCAACCTCAAGAACTGCTGGGCCGGGCCGGTCCCCGTGAGCGTGTCGCGAAGTAGGTTGGAGTCCGTGACCTGGACCGTGGGCTTCGACCTCGACATGACCCTGGTGGACTCCCGGGAAGGGATCATCGCCACGATGCAGACCGCCATCGGGCAGCAGGGGGTGACCGCGGACCGCGAGGACCTGTGGCAGCTGCTCGGCCACCCGCTGGACCACACTCTCGGCCACTGGTTGCCGGAAAACCAGATCGAGCAGGCCGTGGCGACCTACCGCCAGGAGTACCTCGTGCACGCCGTGCCCATCACCACACCGCTGCCCGGCGCGCACGAGGCCTTCGCCACCGTCCGCGACCTCGGGGGGCGCGTCGTGGTGGTCAGCGCCAAGGTCGCTCCCGCGGTGCGCGCCGTGCTCGAACACGTCGGACTCGCCCCGGACGACGTGGTCGGCGAGCTGTTCGGTGAGGCCAAGGGCACGGCCCTGCGCGAGCACCACGCCGGCATCTACGTCGGCGACCACGCGGGCGATGTCCACGGAGCTCGCGTCGCCGGAGCCACGTCGGTGGTGGTCCTCACCGGCCCCAACGACCGGGAGACCCTCGAGCGCGCGGGCGCGGACGTCATACTCTCGGACCTGACCGAGTTTCCCGGCTGGCTCCGCGCGCACCGCGCGGGAGCGACGGCATAACCACTGGCGCGAGCGGTTAGCCTTGGAGGCAGCGCCGACAGCGCGATCGAGTCATGCCCCGGGGGCTCCCGGGGAGGACAACCAGGCAACAGCGAGCAAGAGGTGGACAGTGCCGACTGGCAAGGTCAAGTGGTATGACGCCGAGAAGGGCTTCGGCTTCCTCAGCGACGACGAGGGCGGCGACGTCTTCCTGCACGCCAACGCGTTGCCGGAGGGCGTGGAGACCGTGCGGGCCGGGACCCGCGTGGAGTTCGGCATCGTCCAGGGACGGCGTGGAGCCCAGGCGCTCTCGGTCCGGCTGCTCGACCCCGCGCCCTCGGTCGCGGCGTCGGTGCACGCCAAGAACCGCAAGCCGGCCGACGAGATGGCGATCGTGGTCGAGGACCTGATCAAGCAGCTCGACGGCGCCTCCAACGCCCTGCGCAGGGGCCGGTACCCCGAAAAGGGCAAGTCCGCTGCCCTGGCCAAGATCCTGCGGGGCGTCGCCGATCAGTTCGACGTGGCTTGACATGGCGACACCGAAGATGGACGCCGTGCTCGCCGCCGCGGTCGACCTGGCCCGCGAGGCGGCCGAGAGCATCGCGGAGGACGGCACCGTCGGCGAGCACCTCGGCGTGACGATGGATGCCGACCGGCTGGCCACGCACTACTTCGACTGCACCGCGCGGGCCTACCCCGGCTGGCGCTGGGCGATCACCATTGCGCGGGCCCCGCGCGCCCGGATCGCCACCGTGTGCGAGACCAACCTGGTCCCCGGCGAGGACGCGCTGCTCTCGCCCGAGTGGCTGCCCTACGACCAGCGGCTGGCGCCCGGCGACATCGGCGCGGGTGACGTCACGCCCTATGTGGAAGAGGACCCGCGGCTCGAGCCCGGGTTCGAGGCCACCGGCGACGAGGACGTCGACGAGATGGCCCAGTGGGAGCTGGGGCTCGGACGGCCGCGGGTGCTGTCGGCCGAGGGGCGCGACGAGGCGGCGCAGCGCTGGTATGACGGTGAGCACGGACCGCAGGCAGCGGTCGCCAAGGAGGCCCCGGCCCCCTGCTCCACGTGCGGCTTCTTCGTCCCGATGGCAGGTGCGTTGCGGTCTTTTTTCGGCGTGTGCGCCAACGCCTGGTCTCCCTCCGACGGTCGCGTCGTGAGCCTTGACCACGGCTGCGGCGCGCACAGCGAGGTCGATGTCGTGCGGCCCGAGCCGGTGGCCGTCGAGCCGGTCGTCCTCGACGAGTACGCCATGGACGTGTATGCCTGAGTAGCTCGCCCCGGGAGGTGGTCCGCCATGGGCACGGTCCTGGCTCTTGCTGGGGTGCCCGCCGCGTCCGCGGTGTTCGCTGTGCCGGGGCTGGCCGCAGTGGCCGCGATGGCCGCGTTCGGGGAGCCGGACGGCCAGGGTTGGACCCAGATCGCCGAGCTGGGCATCGCCCTGGTGCTGTCGGGGCTGATCGGGTTCGAGCGGGAGATCCGCGGCAAGGCGGCGGGGCTGCGAACCCACACCATCATCGGGTTCGGCGCGGCGCTGATCGTGCTGGTCTCCAAGTACGGCTTCACCGATGTGCTCGGCGCCCACGCCACGCTCGACCCGTCACGGGTGGCGGCGCAGATCGTCTCCGGCATCGGGTTCATCGGTGGCGGACTGATCTTCGTGCGGCGCGACGCGGTGCGCGGGCTCACGACCGCCGCCTCGGTGTGGCTGACCACGGGGATCGGGATGGCGGCCGGAGCCGGACTCCCCGTGCTCGCGGTCGCCAGCACGGTCGGCTACTTCGTGATCATCTACGGCATGAGCGCGCTCGTGCGGCGCCTGCCCGGCTCGACCCATCGCGTGCAGGAGGTGCGCGTCACCTACGTCGACGGACGCGGGTTGCTGCGCACTATCCTCGAGCGGTGCACCGGCCAGGGGTTCGTGGTCAACCAGGTCTCCACCCATCCGATGGGCGGCGAGGGTCGCCAACGCGACGAGGGGATGGACCGGCCGGGCGAGGCGGCGGGGGATCGCCTGGTCAATGTCGTGCTCGGCCTCACCGGCGCGCAGGACGTGGGGCGGTTGCTGAGCGGCCTCGCCGACCTCGACGGCGTCGTCCACGCCGGGGTCAACGACGAGGACGAGTGAGCCGGCCGGTGCTCAGCTCGGCCCGCTTTGCTCAGCTCAAGCGGGTTTCCGGCGGCTCGGAAGCGGTTTGAAGCGAGCACGCCCCCTGGTTTGCTCAGCTCGGCCCGCTTTGCTCAGCTCAAGCGGGTTTCCGGCGGCTCGGAAGCGGTTTGAACCGAGCACAGGTCGGGAGGCGGCTCAGGCGGCGGACGCGTTGCCGCGGCCGCGGCGCACGTAGGCCCAGCCGAGCGTGCCGAGGGCGGCACCCGCGACACACGTCCACTTCCACCAGGACCGGTCACCCTCGTGCAGGGCCGGTATGACGAGGGTCAGCACCAGCGCGACCAGCCAGAGCAGCACGCCGATCCCGACGATCCGTGCCGTGTCGACCCGCAACGGCTCGAGCTGCGGCTGTTGCCGGGTCGGCTCGTCGGAGGGACTCACGCACCCAGCCTACCGACGAGTCCGCAGATCGGGCGCGCCCGCTCGCACCGGCGCGCGGGTGGGTGTTGGCTGGAGGCCAGCAGAAGGAGCACGCCATGATCCTCCCGAAGGTCCGGGACCCTCGTTTTGTGACGATCCGTCGCGGCGGGACCCTCACCGACGCGGACCACCAGCTCCTGGCGCTGTGGGCGGCGTCCTGCGCGGAGCACGTCCTTGACCTCTTCGAGCGGGTGCGGCCGGGGGACTCCCGGCCGCGTCACGCGATCGAGCAGGCACGTGCCTGGGCCCGTGGCGAGGCCACGATGACCGAGGCACGCGCGGCCGGCGGGCACGCGATGGGCGCGGCCAGAGACCTGCGCGGGGCGGCACGGCATGCCGCCTATGCTGCCGGCCAGGCCGGTGCCGTCGCCCACGTCGCCGCGCACGAGCTCGGTGCGGCCGCCTACGCGATCAAGGCCGCACGGGCGGCCGCCCCGGAGGGCGAGGGCAGGGCCGCGGGGCGACTGGAGTGCCAGTGGCAGCGTGACCAGCTCCCGGCGGCGATTCGCGAGCTGGTGCTCGACGACCAGCGGTTGCGGAACGACATCTGCTGGTCGGTGTTCGAGGAGCGGGGCCAGGTGGGGCGAGGCGAGACGCAGTACGACGAGCTTCACTGACCGATCGGTTGGTGACTGACCACTCGGTCAGTTATGCTCCTACGGTGGCAAGGACGACGGCGGCGCAGGCGCGCGCGGAGATCGTGGGCACCGCGCGACACCTCTTCGGGGAGCGCGGCTACGAAGGCACGTCGCTGCAGGACATCGCCACGGCTCTCGGGGGCTCCAAGGCCGGGGTGCTCTACCACTTCGGTTCAAAGGCGCTGATCCTGCGCGAGCTCATGCTGCCCGCCGCCGAGTCCTTCGCGAAGCTGGTCGACGAGCTCGACCGCCTCGACGCGGACCTCGCCCAGCGCCGGGCCGTCGAGGGCTTCGTCGGCATGGTCCTGGAATACCGGGACGAGCTGTCGGCCTACCCCGCCGCCATCCAGCAGGTCATCGAGCTGCCCGAGCTCGACGACCTGCAGTTCCGGTCGATGGGCGAGCGACTCGTGCTCGCGATGACCGGCGGCTCCATGGAGACCGTCGACCTGCTCGCCGCCCACGTCGCGTGCATCGGGCTGCTCGCCACCACCACGACCCTGTCGGGCCTCGACACCGGCGCGCCGGATCCGCAGGCGCGGGCCGAGTCGGCCCCCGCCGCGGTCCTCGTCGGCCTCGGCCCCGAGGAGCTGCGACGAGACCTCATCCGGGTCGCCGAACGCACCCTCGGGCTCGGGCCCGCTGATCGGTGACCACCCGACATACCCGCACGTTCTGCCACACCCCCTGCTGAGGAGTAGCCCGATGTCCACCGCTCTCTACCGGCTTGCCCGCGCCTGCGTGCGCAGGCGCGGCCTGGTCGTCATCCTCTGGGTGGTGCTCGTCGCCGGCCTCGGCGGTGCCTTCGCCTCGTTCGGCAGCACCACCTCGCCCGCCATCACGATCCCGGGCACCGAGTCGCAGCGGGCGTTGGACGCGCTGCAGCAGGAGTTCCCCGCCGCGAGCGGCGCACGGGGCACCATCATCTTCAAGGCGCCGGAGGGGCAGACGCTGGCCAGCCCGGAGGGCAAGCGTGCCATCGGTGCC
Source organism: Segeticoccus rhizosphaerae (assembly GCF_005222685.1). Lineage (NCBI taxonomy): Bacteria > Bacillati > Actinomycetota > Actinomycetes > Micrococcales > Intrasporangiaceae > Segeticoccus > Segeticoccus rhizosphaerae. Next base: position 21,429 of record NZ_SWMA01000041.1, on the reverse strand, counting down.
GCCGTCAAGGAAGCGTCAGAGGTGCCCGGCGTCGTCGGGGCGGCCGACCCCTTCACGACCGGCACGGTGAGCAGGGACGGGCGCTATGCCCTTGTCCCCGTGCAGTTCCAGCAGACGGCCGACCAGGTCTCCCCGGAGTCGCTGGAGGCCTATCAACAGGTCGGCGAGGTGGCCGAGCAGCAGGGAATCCACGTCGAGCACGGCGGCGACGTCGACCAGTCCGACGTGGCCACCGGGCCCGGGGAGGTCGCCGGAGTCGCGGTCGCCATGCTGGTGCTCGTCATCACCTTCGGCTCGCTCGTCGCGGCCGGCATGACGATGCTCACCGCCCTGATCGGCGTCGGCACCGGAATGCTCGGCCTGATGCTGACCAGCCACCTGTTCGACATGACCAGCACGGCACCGATCCTGGCGCTCATGCTGGGCCTGGCCGTCGGCATCGACTACTCCCTGTTCATCACCTCGCGGCACAAGCAGCTACTCGGTGAGGGACTTGACCCCGAGGAGGCGGTCGGGCGAGCGGTCGGAACTGCAGGCTGCGCAGTCGTCTTCGCCGGCCTCACCGTCGTCATCGCCCTGTCCGCGCTGTCCGTGGTGGGCATCCCCTTCCTCACCGTGATGGGTCTCGCGGCGGCCGGCACCGTCGCCGTCGCCGTGTTGGTCGCGCTCACCCTGTTGCCGGCACTGCTCGGGTATGCCGGGACGCGGCTGACGCCGAAGAACAAGGCCGGGCGGCACGAGGCGCCGGACGCCCGTGCGGGCCTCGGCTTCGCGTGGGCGCGATTCGTCACCAAGCGGCGCCTGGCGGTGGTCCTGCTCGGGGTCATCGGCCTCGGCGTGCTGGCGCTGCCCGCCGCCGACATGCGGCTCGCGCTGCCGGACGGCAGCTCGGCCGCCCAGGGCACCGAGAAGCGGGCGGCCTACGACCTGATCAGCGAAGGCTTCGGCCCCGGCTACAACGGCCAGCTGGCCCTGGTCGTCTTCGGTGACTCCCCGCAGCAGGCCGAGCAGGTCGCAGGCGACGTCACCAGGGCCGTCTCCGGTCTGGACCACGTGGTCGCCGTCGCACCACCGCAGCCGAGCAGGGACGGCGACGTCATGCTGCTGTCGATCGTCCCGCAGGAGGGACCGACCAGCCCCGAGACCGCGCAGCTGGTCCATGACGTGCGTGCCGCGGTGGCGCCGATTGCGAAGGCGGACGGTGCGGACGTGGCAGTGACCGGGTCGACCGCCGTCGGGGTCGACGTGTCGCAGAAGCTCGGCGACGCCCTGCCGGTCTACCTCGGCGTGGTCATCGGACTGTCGTTCCTCCTGCTCGTGCTCGTGTTCCGGTCGCTGCTGGTGCCGCTCAAGGCCACCCTCGGTTTCCTGCTGACCGTCGGCGCGACCTTCGGGGTCACGGTCGCCGTGTTCCAGTGGGGCTGGTTGTCGGGCCTCATCGGAGTCACCGGAGTCGGACCGCTCGTCAGCTTCCTGCCCATCCTGTTGATCGGCATCCTGTTCGGATTGGCCATGGACTACGAGGTCTTCCTCGTCTCGCGGATGCGCGAGGACTACGTGCACGGGGCGAGCGCCCAGCAGGCCACTGTCTCCGGAGTGGGTCACGGTGCGCGCGTCGTGACCGCGGCCGGCATCATCATGATCTCGGTGTTCTCCGGGTTCGTCCTCAGCGAGGACACGATCATCAAGTCGATGGGCTTCGCCCTCGCCTTCGGGGTGCTGGTCGACGCTTTCGTCGTCCGCCAGACGATCGTGCCGGCCGTCATGTCCCTGCTGGGCGACAGCGCATGGTGGCTGCCGCGCTGGCTCGATCGCGTCCTGCCGCGCGTCGACATCGAGGGCGAGAGCCTGCGTCGGCGGCTGGCCGGTGGATCCGACGCTGCGTCCGACGGCTCAGCAGCAGCTCCGGGCGGCGGCACGACCCGCCGGCCCGGCACCGACGGCGAACCCGACCAGGAGCGCGAGCTGATCGAGGCGTGAGCCGAGGCGCACGGCGCCGTCGCGGGGCTCTACGCTGTGGGCCATGCCGCAGACCTCCACCCGCACCGCTGTGTCCGGGAGCCGGACTCCCTTGGACCGCTACTTCAAGATCACCGAGCGAGGATCGTCGGTGGCGCGGGAGGTGCGCGGTGGCTTCGTCACCTTCTGCACGATGGCCTACATCGTCGTGCTCAACCCCATCCTGATCGGCAACACCCCCGACGGCACCGGCAGCTTCCTCGGCGGGCTGCAGGGCGAGAACGGTCCGAAGATCGCGGCCGCCACCGCCCTCGTGGCGGGCATCATGACGGTGCTCATGGGGGCGATCGCCAACTTCCCGCTCGCCCTCGCCACCGGGCTCGGCCTCAACGTCTTCGTCGCGACGGGCATCGCTGCCCTGCCGGACATGACCTGGGCCGACGCGATGGGTCTGGTGGTGCTGGAGGGCCTGATCATCCTCGTCCTCGTGCTGACGGGCTTCCGGACCGCGGTCTTCCGGGCGGTCCCGCACGCCCTGAAGACGGCCATCAGCGTCGGCATCGGGCTGTTCATCACCCTGGTGGGACTGGTCGACGCCGGCTTCATCAGCAAGCCGGCCGCCGGGCCCGTACCGGTGCAGCTCGGGCAGCACGGCTCGCTGAACGGCTGGCCCATCCTCCTGTTCGCGCTGACCTTCATCGCGATCGTCGTCATGTACGCCCGCAAGATCCGCGGCGCCCTGCTCTACGCGATCCTCGGCGGCACGGTCGTCGGCATCATCATGCAGGCGATCGGCAAGATCGGGCCGATGAGCTCGGCCGGCAAGGTGGTCAATCCCGCGGGGTGGCAGCTCAACGTCCCGAAGGTCCCCACGACGTGGGTCGACCTGCCCGACTTCGGTCTGCTCGGCCACTTCTCGCTGTTCGGCTCGATCCCCAAGATCGGCGTGGTCACGGTGATCCTGCTCATCTTCACGCTGATGCTGTCCGACTTCTTCGACACCATGGGCACGATGGTGGCGATCGGCGCGGAGGGCGACATGCTCGACGAGCACGGCAACCCACCGAGCACCGAGCGCATCCTCGTGGTCGACTCGGTGGCGGCCGCAGCTGGTGGAGCCGCGGGCGTGAGCAGCAACACGTCATACATCGAGTCCGCCTCCGGAGTGGGTGCCGGGGCGCGGACCGGGCTCGCGTCGATCGTGACCGGCATCCTCTTCCTGCTCGCCACGTTCCTGGCGCCGCTCGTCAGCGTCATCCCGCACGAGGCGGCCACCCCGGCACTGGTCTTCGTCGGCTTCCTGATGATGCAGCAGGTCACCGGGATCGACTGGGACAACCTGGAAGTCGCGATCCCGGCCTTCCTGACGATCGTGATCATGCCGTTCGCCTACTCGATCAGTGCCGGCATCGGGGCCGGATTCATCGTCTACGTCGTGCTCAAGCTGGCCCGCGGCAAGGCGTCGGCCGTCCACCCGCTGCTGTGGCTCATCGCGGCGCTGTTCGTCGTCTACTTCGCGATCGAGCCGATCAAGGGCCTCTTCGGCGTAGCCTGAACTGCGGCAGAAGGAACTGGTGGGGGTAGCCCCACCCCGAAGTCGCCGGTCAGCAGGATGGGCGCGAAATGTCGTGGCTCCAAGCGTTGCTGCCATGACATCCTCGCCCTTGCCGGCAGCCGCCGAAACCCAGCTGATCCAGGACCCCACGACGCGAATGCAGTACGCCGACACCAACGCCCCCGCGGCAGCCGAGGCCGGTATGCCGTCCGGCCGCCGCGCCCGGCGCGGGCGGCTCACGCGTCTCTGGCGCCACTCCAGCTACCTGTTCGTGTCGTTCCCGCTCGCGCTCGCCGCCTTCGTGGTGACCGTCACCGGGGTCACCCTCGGCGACGGGCTGCTCATCACGGTGCTCGGACTGCCCGTCCTCATCATGACGGCCTTCCTCGCCTCCATCCAGCGCGTCGCCGACGGCGGCACGGTCCTCGACCCCCAGGTGGTGGCACAGCTGATGGCATCGCCGCCGAGCTCGTGGTCAGTGAGGGGGCGGTGGAGAAACACACCGGGCGGATCTTCGCCAAGCTGGGGTTGCACGCCGACGACGGTCGCCACCGCAGGGTGCGGGCCGTCCTGACGTTCCTGCGAGACTGAAGGGTGGAAGGGGTCACATGACTGGAGTCACGGCACGGGTCGCGGGCTGGCTGGGTGGTCGGTTGATGGTGCTCGGGGCCCGGTCGGGCCTGGACGTCACCCGGATGCAGGTGCTGCCGAAGCGGTTCACCCTGCCGTTGCGCCGGGAGGTGCTCGACCCGGTGCCCGAGCTCGCGACTCGACGGGAGACGGAGCCGGTCAGCCGGCTGGGACGTGCCTTCGGCATGAACGTCTGGATCGTGACCGGATACCACGAGGCGCGCGCGGTGCTGATGAACAGCGCGGCATACAGCAACGACCTGCGTCCGCTGGTGGCGAGCGAAGGCTCCAGCGAGGCGCGGTCGATCGGTGGGCTCGGCTTCACCGACCCGCCCGACCACACCCGACTGCGCCGGTTCCTCACCCCCGAGTTCACGATGCGCCGGCTGGCCCGGCTGCAGCCGGTGATCACCGACCTGGTCGAGCGACAGCTGGACGAGCTCGAGGCGCAGGGGCCGGTGGCCGACCTCGTGTCCGGCTTCGGGTTCCCGGTGCCCTTCCAGGTGATCTGCGAGCTGCTCGGCCTGCCCGAGGAGGACCGCACGCCCTTCCACCACCTCGGCCCGGCCCGGTTCGACATGTCGCGCGGCGTCGCCGGGGCGTTCAACTCGGCCGACCAGGCGAGGGAGTCGGTGCTCGAGGTCGTGCGGCGGCAGCGCGCCGAGCCGGGAGAAGGCCTGATCGGCGGGATCATCCGCCAGCACGGCGACGCCCTCACCGATGTCGAGCTGGCCGGCCTGGTCGACGGCGTCTTCCTCGGCGGCTACGAGACGTCGGCGAGCATGCTGGCGCTCGGGACCCTGGCCCTGCTCCGGGATCCCGAGGCGCTCGCGATGATCCGCGAGGACGACGCTGCCGTCGACGGCATCGTGGAGGAGCTGTTGCGCTACCTCGGCGTCGTGCAGGTCGCCTTCCCCCGTTTCGCCCGGGAGGACCACGAGCTGTTCGGCCAGCAGGTCAAGCGAGGTGACCTCCTCGCTGTCTCGCTGCTCGCTGCCGACCGGGACGAGATCCTTGGCGAGGGACTCGAACGGTTCGACCCGCACCGCCCGAAGGTGCCGCACCTCGCCTTCGGGCAGGGGCTGCACCGCTGCGTCGGCTCCGAGCTGGCGCGGATGGAGCTGCGCATCTCCTTCCGGGCCCTGGCCCGGCGGTTCCCCGACCTCGGGCTGGCCGCCGACCCGACCTCGCTGCGGTTCCGGAAGCTGTCGATCGTCTACGGCGTGGAGGCACTGCCGGTGCGGCTGTGGAAGGCCGGAGCGGGAGACGTCGACCAGGGCGGCGCCGCCTGATCCGCCCTCCAGTCGTCCCCTAGCTGCTGGCAGTGGGCGGCACAGGTGACGCCGACTCCCAGCAACAAGTCAGGTGTCTCGTGCGGTGAGGACGATCGGGTCGCCGTCGGTGATCGCGATGGTGTGCTCGGAGTGGGCCCCGCGCGACCCGTCGGAGCTACGGATGGTCCAGCCGTCGGGATCGGTGTAGATCTCGTCGGTCCCCGCGCAGAGCCATGGCTCGATGGCGATGACCAGTCCGGGTCGCAACGGCAGACCGCGGCCCGGGCGGCCGTCGTTGGGCACGTGGGGATCGCCGTGCATGGTCCGGCCCACGCCGTGTCCGCCGAACTGGGTGTTGACCGCGAACCCGGCCGACGCCGCGGTCTGCCCGATCGCTGCCGAGATGTCACCGAGCTTGTGACCGGGTCGCGCGATCTCGATGGCCCGGGCGAGCGCGTCCTCGGTCACGGCGGTCAGGCGCTGGTCCTCCGGGCGGGGGCTTCCGACCGGGACGGTGAGCGCCGAGTCGGCCACCCAGCCGTCGACCGAGCAGGCGAAGTCGAGGCTGAGCAGGTCTCCATCGGCCAGTCGATAGTCGTGGGGCAGCCCGTGCAGCACCGCGTCGTTGACCGACGTGCACAGCACCTTGCCGAACGGGCTGGCGCCGAACGAGGGGTGGTAGTCGATGTAGCAGGACTGGGCACCGCGGTCCCGGATCAGCCGGTGGGCCATCGCGTCGAGGTCGAGCAGGTTGACACCGACGTCGGCCGCCTGCGCGAGCTTGGTCAGCACGTCGGCGACGAAGCGGCCGGCCGGGCGCATCTGGGCGACCTCTGCGGGGGTGAGGAGTTCGATCACGGCGGTCAGCCTAGCCGCGCGGTGCTGTGTCACCGGGCTCGCCGGGGGGCGACCACGTCATGCACCCGGCGGTGGCGACGGGGCTTCTCACGATGCGATCCCGAAATACTTAGCGCAGGTAATGAGTTAGGGTAAGCAGTGCACGAAAGGAAGCCCTTGCCCCCGAAGTCCAAGTCCACCGGCACACCGTCGCTCGGCCATCTGGCCAGCGACCTTCGTCTTGTCTGCATGCGGATCAGTCGCCGCGCCCGCTACGAAAGCACCAATCGCATTGCGCCGCATCAGTTCAGCGTCCTGTGCCGGCTCCAGGAGAACCCTCGGACACCGAAGGAGCTCGCAGAGACCGAGCGCGTCAGCGCGCCGAGCATGACGCGCACGGTGGCGGGCCTCGTCGAGGCGGGACTGGTGTCCCGGACCGATGACCCCACCGACGGCCGGCAGGTCATCGTGGCCCTCACCGAGGAGGGTAGGGCCGTCTGGCGGGATGTGCGACGCCGGCGTGACCAGTGGATGGCGCAGCGCCTCAGGGACCTGTCGCCGGAGGATCGCGAGGTGTTGGCCCGTGCGAGCGAGATCCTGGCGCGGGTGGTGAGCGAGTGAGCCCGACCTTCGCCTCCCTCACCATCTACAACTACCGCGTCTACTGGGCCGGTGCGCTCATCTCCAACGTCGGCACCTGGATGGGCCGCGTCTCCCAGGACTGGCTGGTCCTCACCCAGCTCACCGACAACTCCTCGACCGCACTCGGCCTCGTGACCGCGCTGCAGTTCCTTCCGGTGGTGCTCTTCGCTCCGTTCGGCGGCGTGCTGGCCGACCGGTTCCCGAAGCGCCGCATCCTCGCGGTCACCCAGAGCACCCTGGCGCTCACCTCGTTGCTGACCGGCGTGCTCGTGGTCACCGGGACCGTCCAGCTGTGGCACATCTACGCGTTGGCCTTCATCATGGGGTGCGCCACGGCAGTCGACAACCCGGCCCGGCAGACCTTCGTCTCCGAGATGGTGCCGCGCGAGTCGCTGAGCAACGCGGTCGGCCTCAACAGCGCCTCCTTCAACGCCGCTCGGCTGGTCGGTCCGGGCGTTGCCGGTCTGGTGATCGCAGCCTGGGGCACGGGGGTCTCCTTCTTCGTCAACACGCTGAGCTTCGTCGCGGTGCTCTTCGCGCTGTTCCACCTGCGGGTGCGCGAGCTGCGACCTGCGCCCCGGGTCCGCAGCAAGGGGTCGCTGCGCGAAGGTGCCAGGTATGTGCGGGGCAGGCCGGACATCATCCTGATCCTCGTGCTCATCTTCATGCTGGGCACCTTCGGCATGAACTTCCAGCTGACCATCGCGGTGATGGCCACGGAGGCGTTCCACAAGGGCGCCGGCGAGTACGGCTTGCTCGGCTCGGTGATGGCCGTCGGTTCCCTCGCCGGTGCGCTGCTGTCCGCCCGGCGACCGCGTCCCCGGTTGCGCATCCTGCTCGTGGCCCTGGCCGGGTTCACGGTGTCGACGTTGGCTGCCGGTCTCGCTCCGTCATACGTGTGGTTCGCGCTCTTCCTGATCCCCAGCGGGCTGGCGGCGATGACCGTCATGACCAGCGCCAACTCGATGGTGCAACTGAGCGTCGACCCGCAGATGCGCGGTCGGGTGATGTCGCTCTACATGGCCATCTTCATGGGCGGCACGCCCATCGGAGCACCGCTGATCGGCTGGATCGGTGAGGCCTGGGGGCCGCGCTGGACCATCCTCGTCGGCACCGTGGCGGTGGGGCTCTCGGTCGCGGGTGCGATGCTCTATCTCATGCGCTCCGAGAACATCCACCTGCGTTACCAGTGGCAGGGCCGTCCCCGGTTCGTCGTCACCCGTGAACAGGTCGAGCTCCCCGAGCCCCAGCGGGCCTCATGATGACCCCACGCTTCCGCCGCGTGATCGTGATCGTGGCGCTGGTCGCCATGGTGGCAGCGGTCCTGGGCAGCAGCCTCGCCGGCGTCATCAACTGACGCGTCCGACCGCACGACCCTTCCCTACGGCGCGGCGGCGGTTGCCTGGGCGCGAAGGGCGCGCTCCAGGTGGTCCTGCTGCTCCACGACGAGCCGGCGCAGAGCCGCGGGAGCGTCCGGGTTCGCGTCCAGCCACCGCTGCGACCGGGCGACGACGGGGTGGTCCTCGGGGCGCTGGCCGTCGGTCAGGTCCTGGTGGCCGGGGTAGAGCCCGCGCACCAGCCGGGTGGCGATCTCGATGCTGCGCTCCGACCAGAACCGACGCAGATCCTCGAAGTAGCGATCGGTGTAGGCGGCGGTCAGGTCGCCGTGCAACGGCTGGGTGAACCCGGCGATGGTCGCGCTCACGTGCTCGTTGGTCAGCTCGTCAGAGTCGGTGAGTGCGGTCCAGGCGCGCGCCTTGACGGCGGCGTCGGGACGGCCGGCCAGGGCCGCGACGTGGTGTGTGGCGCCCGAGGCGGTGCGGTCGCGCTGCAGCTCGGCGTCGAGCTCGGCCGCGGTCGCGTGGCCGGTCGCGGCGAGTGCCTGCCACAGGCCCCAGCGCAGGTCGGGGTCCACGGTCAGCCCCTCGACCTGCTCCGTGCCCTCGAGCAGCGACCGGAGGCGTGCCCGCCCCGAGTCGCACGTTGCGGCGACCGCGGCGACCGTGCGAGCCCACACCAGTTGCGCGTCGGATCCCGGCTCGCTCGCGTCGAGCTCGCGCCACGCCACCTCGAGCAGCCGGTCGCGGGCCTGCGGACGCACGGCGATGGGGAGGTAGCGCTCGACCGCAGTGCGAGCGCAGGTCAGCACGTCGCGCAGCACACCTGCGTCCGGCTCGAGCGGGCCCTGCTCCAGCGCGATCTGCAGGTAGTCGCCGGCAGGGAGGACGGCGTCACGGGCGGCGTTCCACAGCGCCGACCAGAGCAGCGCCCGCGACAGTGAGGACTCGGCGGTCGACAGGTGTTCGCGGGCGGTCGCCAGGGAGCGGTCGTCGAGCCGGACCTTGCCGTAGGTCAGGTCGTCGTCGTTGACCAGGACGAGATCGGGCGCGGGCAGGCCGACGGCCTCCGTCACCTCCGTGCGCCCTCCCGTGACATCCAGCTCGAGGCGGTGGCTGCGCGTCAGCCTGCCGTCCGACACGGCATACAGGCCCACGGCCAGCCGGTGCGGGCGCAGCGCCTGCGCTCCGGTGGTGGGATCGACCGACTCCTGTCGGATCGCCAACGACCCGATCGTGCCCTCAGCGGTCAGCTCCAACTCCGGCGTGAGCGTCCCGATGCCGGCCGTCTCGAGCCACTGGGACGACCAGGTCCGCAGCTCGCGACCCGAGGCATCCTCCAGCGCGACCAGCAGGTCCGGCAGGGTGGTGTTGGCGTACTCGTGGTCACGGAAGTAGGACCGGGCACCGGCGAAGAACGCGTCCACCCCGACGTAGGCGACCAGCTGCTTGAGCACCGAGGCGCCCTTGGCGTAGGTGATGCCGTCGAAGTTCTGCTTGGCCGCCTCGAGGTCGGCGATGTCGGCGACGATCGGGTGCGTGGTCGGCAGCTGGTCCTGCAGGTAGGCCCACGCCTTGCGGTTGCTGGCGAAGCTCGTCCAGGCGTCGGTGAACCGGGTGGCGACCGCGGAGGCGTGCGCGCCCATGTAGTCGGCGAAGGACTCCTTGAGCCACAGGTCGTCCCACCACCGCATCGTTACCAGGTCGCCGAACCACATGTGGGCCATCTCGTGCAGGATCGTGTTGGCCCGCGCGGCATACTGCGATTCCGTTGCAGCAGAACGGTAGACGTAGTGCTCGGTGAACGTCACGCAGCCCGGGTTCTCCATCGCACCGAGGTTGTACTCCGGCACGAACGCCTGGTCGTACTTGCCCCAGGGATAGGGATAGCCGAACGCCTCGTGGAAGAAGTCGAGGCCCTGCCTGGTGACCTCGAAGATCGCGTCGGCGTCGAGGTGCTCCGCCAGCGAAGCGCGGCACAACACGGCCAACGGGACCTCGAGGCTGCTCCCGTCAGGGAACGTGGTGCTCCAGTGGTCCTGCACGCAGTGGTAGGGCCCGGCGGTGATGTTGGTGATGTAGGTCGACATCGGCAGGGTCGGGGCGAACTCGACGTGCTGCACGCCTCCCTCCCTCGACTCCGTGGCCACGGCCTGGTTGGAGTGCACCCGCCACGCGGCCGGGGCGTGGACCACGAAAGTGAACGGCGCCTTGAGGTCTGGCTGCTCGAAGTTCGCGAAAACCCTCCGCGCGTCGGCTGGTTCGTACTGCGTGTAGAGGTAGGTCTCGCCGTCGGCCGGGTCGACGAAGCGGTGCAGGCCCTCGCCCGAGCGGCTGTAGGCAGCGTCGGCCACCACCGTGACGATGTTGCTGCCGGTCAGTCCGGTGAGCTGGATCCGGTTGCCGTCGAAGGACGCCGCCGCATCGATCTGCCAGCCGTTGACCGTGACCGACCGCACGCGGGGCCCGATGAAGTCGAGGAACGTCGTCTCCATCGTCGAGGTGAACTCGATCGTCGTGGTGGACGGGTAGGACGGCTGCGCCGGGTCCTTCGCCCCGGTCAGGTCGAGCTCGACCCGGTAGCCCGTCACGCGGACCTGTTCCGAACGCAGCGCGGCCTCGGAGCGGCGCAGGTTGGCGGTGTCGATCGTCGAGGTGGGCTGGGGCTGCTGGCTCGTCTCGGTCACCGGCACAGTCAATCAGAGCGGTCCGGCGGCCCGGGTCCGACCGCCGCGGCCGGGAGCGATCAGGACAGGGCGGAGACGACGTGGTCGATGCAGGCCGTCAGCGCCGAGACGTCGTCGGGCTCGATGGCCGGGAACATGCCGATCCGCAGCTGGTTGCGGCCCAGACCGCGGTAGGACTCGGTGTCGACGATCCCGCCCGCGCGCAACGCCCTCGCGACGGCAGCAGCGTCGACCGAGTCCGCCAGGTCGATGGTGCCCACCACCAGGGAACGCTGGCCCGGGTCGGTGACGAAGGGCGAGGTGTATGCCGTGCGCTCCGCCCAGTCGTACAGGCGCCGGGAGCTGTCCGTCGTGCGTTGCACGGCCCAGTCGAGGCCGCCCTGCTCGCCCAACCAGCGGACCTGGTCGGCCAGCAGCGCGAGCGTGGCCACCGCGGGCGTGTTATAGGTCTGGTCCTTGCGGGAGTTCTCGATCGCGGTCGGCAGCGAGAGGAAGGCCGGCGTCCACCGTCCCGAAGCCGCAATCTGATCGACCCGGTCGAGCGCCGCGGGGGAGAAGGCCGCCAGCCAGAGCCCACCGTCGGCCGCGAAGCACTTCTGGGGCGCGAAGTAGTAGACGTCCGCCTGGGCCATGTCCACCGACAGACCGCCGGCGCCGGACGTCGCGTCCACGAGCATGAGCGCGCCGTCGTCCGCGTCCGCAACCCGCCGGACCGGAGCCATCGCACCGGTCGAGGTCTCGTTGTGCGCCCACGCGTAGGCGTCCACGCCCGGTTCGGCGACCGGCGCAGCGACGGTGCCCGGCTCGGCGGACACGATCGTGGGCTCACCGAGGAACGGCGCGCCGGCGGTGACCTTGGCGAACTTGCCGGAGAACTCGCCATACGTCAGGTGCTGCGCCCGGTCACGGACCAGACCGAAGGCCGCCGCGTCCCAGAATGCCGTCGTGCCACCGTTGCCCAGCACGATCTCGTAGCCCTCGGGCAGGGAGAACAGCTCGGCGAGACCGCGCCGGATGTCCGCAACCAGGCTGCGGACCGGTGCTTGCCGGTGCGACGTCCCGAGCACCGTGCGCCCCAGTGAGGTGAGGAAGTCGAGCTGCCCGGGGCGGACCTTGCTCGGCCCGCAGCCGAAGCGGCCGTCGGAGGGCAGGAGCTCGGCGGGGATGGTGGGCAGCGCGTCCGTCACGCCGCCGAGTCTCGCAGGTGGCCGGTGACGATGCGGAAGGAGGACGTCCGCAACGAGGATTATCGTGCCGGGCATGGCTATCGCACGCTTTCCCAGCACCATCCTCGACTGCCCCGACCCCGGTGTCCTCGCGACCTTCTACGGCGCGCTCCTCGACTGGAAGACCACGGTCGACGACGACGGGAGCTGGGCCGAGGTGCGCGCCGACTACGGCCAGTGCATCTGCTTCCAGCAGGTGGCCGACCACAGGCCGCCCCAGTGGCCGGGACAGGAGGTGCCGCAGCAGATGCACCTGGACCTGATGGTCGACGACCTCGACGCCGGCGAGGCCGCGGCCCGCGAGCTCGGGGCCACCCTGGCCGAGCACCAGCCCGGCACGACCTTCCGGGTCTTCCTGGACCCGGCGGGGCACCCGTTCTGCCTCTGCGTCGACTGACCCACGACCCCGCCGCGGGACGGCGCAGCCTTGGTCAGCCGGCGTGACGGGCCGCGAGCCGCTCGTCCCAGCCGCTGACGTCCTCAGGACGGCGCGGGCCCTCGCCGACGTAGCGCGCCGACGGTCGCACCAGCCGACCGGTCCGCTTCTGCTCGAGGACGTGGGCGGCCCACCCGGCGGTGCGTGCGCAGGTGAACATGGGAGTGAACATTGCCGGAGGCACGTCGGCGAAGTCGAGCAGCACAGCCGCCCAGAACTCGACATTGGTGGCGAGCACCCGGTCGGGCCTGCGGGCGTGCAGCTCGTCGAGCGCCGCCTTCTCGAGCGCGGCGGCGACGTCGTAGCGCGGCGCGCCGAGTCGCGCGCAGGTGTCCCGCAGCACCTTCGCGCGCGGGTCCTCGGCCCGATAGACCCGGTGACCGAAACCCATCAGCCGTTCGCCCCGGTCGAGCACGCCCCGCACGTAGGCGCCGGCGTCGCCGGTCTCCTCAACGGCCTCGATCATGTGCAGCACCCGCGACGGGGCGCCCCCGTGGAGCGGCCCGCTCATCGCGCCGACCGCGCCGGACAGGCAGGCCGCGACATCGGCGCCGGTGGAGGCGATCACCCGTGCGGTGAAGGTCGAGGCGTTCATGCCGTGCTCGGCCGCGGACACCCAGTAGGCGTCGACGGCCTCCACGTGCCGGGGGTCCGGCTCGCCGCGCCACCGGATCATGAAGCGCTCCACGATCGTGCGGCCGGTGTCGACCTCGCGCTGGGAGACCATGGGGCGGTCCTGCCCCCGGGCCGACTGGGCGATGAAGGACAGCGCCATGACGGAGGCGCGGGCAAGGTCGTCGCGGGCCTGCTCGGGCGAGATGTCGAGCAGCGGCCGGAAGCCCCACACCGGGGCCAGTTGCGCGAGGGCACTCTGCACGTCCACCCGCACGTCGCCGGTGTGCACCGGAAGCGGGAACGGCTCGGCCGGTGGCAGCCCGGGGTTGAACTTGTTGTCGACCAGCAGCCCCCACACGTTGCCGAAGGACACGGTGCCGACCAAGTCGTTGATGTCAACGCCTCGGTAACGCAGGGCTCCTCCCGCCTTGTCGGGCTCGGCGATGGCGGACTCGAAGGCGATCACGCCCTCCAGTCCGGGCGTGAAGTTCTCGTCGGCGGGGGCAGCGTCGGTCATCGGATCACCTCGTCGCGCGCTCCGACGCGGTGCCGGAGGCGTGGCCATTGTGCCCCGACGAGCCGTCCCGCGTCAGGTGCGGGTGCCGGGCCGGCACGCCATAGCCTTTGCCGGTGCCCTTGTTGCTGGACCTGACGCCGCTGCGGGTCAACCCGTCATACCGCCGCCTCTACTCCGGTTTCACGGTCAGCGGCGTCGGCGCGCAGCTCGCGACCGTGGCCATCGGGCTGCAGGTCTACGACATCACCGGTTCCAGCTTCGCGGTGGGTCTGGTCGGACTGTGTGCGCTCGGCCCGATCATCCTGATGGGCCTGTATGGCGGGGCGCTCGTCGACGCGCACGACCGGCGGACCGTCGCGCTGGTCGCCGGCGCCGTCCTGTGGTGCGGTTCGATGCTCAACACCGTGCAGGCGCTGCTGGGCAACACCCACGTCGGCGTCCTCTACGCGCTCGTGGCGGTCTACAACGCCGGCTTCGCGGTGGTCAGCCCCGCGCGGTCGGCGATCTACCCGCGGCTGCTCGAGGACGCACTGCTCCCGGCGGCCAACGCGCTCAACGTGGCTGCGATGAACATCGCGATGACGGTGGGTCCGCTGCTCGCCGGCGTGCTGGTCGACTGGGGCGGCTACGCCGTCGCCTACGGGGTCGACACGGGGCTGTTCGCGTTCGCGATCTGGGGCCTGCTGCGGCTCGAACCGATTCCGCCCGAGGTGGATCCGCTGTCGGACGCCGGCGTCCCGCGCCGCCGGCCCGGCCTCACCAGCGTCCTGGACGGCCTGAAGTTCCTGGGCAGCCGACCCAACCTGCGGATGACCTTCCTCGCCGACTTCTGCGCGATGATCCTGGCGCAGCCGCGCGCCCTCTTCCCGGCCGTGGCGATGCTCGCGTTCGGGGGCGGCGCGAAGACGGTCGGGTTCATGTCGGCCGCGGTGGCCGTCGGCGCGATGGCGGCGATGTTCTTCTCCGGGCGGCTCGGGGGCATCCGCCGCCAGGGACTGGCCGTGGTCGTCTCGGTCGCCCTGTGGGGCGTCTCGATCGCGGGCTTCGGGGTGTCGGTGGCGCTTGCCGACGGACTGCTCACCCGGACCCAGGCGCTGTGGTGCGGTGCCGCCGCGCTCGCCTGCGCCGGCGCCGCCGACTCGGTGAGCTCCGTCTTCCGCACGACCATCCTGCAGGCTGCCACGCCCGACCACCTGCGCGGCCGCCTGCAGGGCGTTTTCATCGTCGTCGTGGCCGGTGGCCCCCGGCTCGGCGACCTCGTCGCGGGCACCGGCGCCGCGGCGTACAGCGAGGCCTTCGCGGCGGTGGCGGGTGGCGTCCTGTGTGTCGTGGCGGTGCTGGCGCTGGGTGCCTGGCAGCGAGGCTTCCTGCGGTATGACGCGCGCTCGCCGAC
The DNA here is from genome assembly GCF_005222685.1 of Segeticoccus rhizosphaerae. Taxonomy (NCBI): domain Bacteria; kingdom Bacillati; phylum Actinomycetota; class Actinomycetes; order Micrococcales; family Intrasporangiaceae; genus Segeticoccus; species Segeticoccus rhizosphaerae. Next base: position 6,321 of record NZ_SWMA01000041.1, on the reverse strand, counting down.
GCCGTAACCGCTTGGTGGACGGCCCGGCCCGGCCGCGGTCGGTGCGCGATAGTGGCCCGGTGACCCCGAACGACCATGCCGTTGCCGTGTGGCGGATCCCCGCCATGCGGCAGCTCGTGGTGGTCACGTTCCTGGGTTTCGCCAGCTTCTGCCTCACCCTGTCCTCGTTGCCCTCGTATGCCGCGTCGCACGGGGCCTCGTCCGGCACCGCCGGGCTGGTCACCACCGTGATGCTGGTGTGCACCGTCGGGACGCAGATGCTGGTGCCCGCGGCGGTCGACCGGTTCGGGCTCGGCCCAGTGCTGGCGCTGGGCCTCGTGGCTCTCGGGCTTCCGGCTCCGCTCTACCTGCTCGCGCACGACCTGTGGTGGCTGCTGGTGGTCTCGGCGGTGCGCGGTCTCGGGTTCGCCGTCCTGACCGTGCTCGGCTCGACCATCACCGCGCGGATCGCCCCGCCGGGGCGGATGGGAGAGGCGGTCGGCCTCTACGGACTGGCCATCGCGCTGCCCAACCTGCTGGCCGTGCCCGGCGGGGTGGCGTTGCAGGCGGACGGGCGGTTCGCCCTCGTGGCCTTCCTCGCAGCCTCACCGGTGCTCGCCCTGCCGTTCGTGCCGGCCCTGACGCGCGGGGTGGTGGCGCACTCCCGGGACGGCGGCGGGACGGTCGGGTCGGCGCGGTCGGCTGTGCGCGCGGTGGCCTCGCCGGCGCTGCTGCTGCTGGTCGTGACGTTGGCCGGCGGAGGCGTGGTCACCTTCCTGCCGATCGCCCGGCCGGACGGGGTGGTGGCCGCAGTGGCGCTGCTGCTGTTCGGCGCCACCGCCGCGGTCGCGCGGTGGGCGGTGGGGCTGGCGGCCGACCGACTGGGGGTGCAGCTCCTGCTGCCGGCGTCGCTGCTGACCTCGGCGGTCGGGCTCGTCGCCGTCGGGACGAGCCTGGTCGCGGGGGAGGGGGCCGGCACGGTTGCGGGGGTGCTGGTGGGCGCGACCGTGTTCGGCATCGGCTACGGCGCGACCCAGAACCTCACCCTCGTGGCCGCCCTCGCCAGCACGCCACAGGACAACATCGCCAGTGCGGTCTGGAACGTCGGGTTCGACACCGGCACGGCACTGGGCGCCTTCGCCGTCGGCGCGGTCGCGGCCACCGGGTTCGGGCTGCCGTGGACGTTCGTCGCCTCGGCGGCACCGATCCTGCTGGTGCTGCCGATCGCTCGGGTGCGCCCCGTGATGCGCCCCGCCTGACCGCGGGTGGCGCGCACCCGCCATACCCCTCCTGCTCACGGGGTTCGGGGCCGAGCGGGTGAGTTCAGTGGCGGGGTGAGTTCAGTGGCGGCGCGGCGTCGGCCTGGGCAGCCTGACCCGCGACGTGGCCTGGTCGCCGGGACGGATGCGGCGCGAGAGGTCGGCGTGCTCGAGCAGGTCGGCCAGCGACACGGTGACCACGGGGTGGCTGCCGATCGGCTCGTCGCCGCTGAAGACGACCCACACCTGCAGGTCGCGGTGGAAGACGAGCAGCGCCGAGCCGTCGATGACGCTGGCAGCGTGCTGCAGCGCCTGCCGCCGGGCACTGGCCTTGGTCATCGCCTTCTGCGCGAGGACCTTGGCCGGCTCGCGGCTGTGTCGCACCAGCTCGTAGGCCATCGGGCCGTACTTCATCCCGAGCTTCATGGCGCTGCCGAGCGCCTTGCCGGATGCGGGCATCGGTCTCCTTCAGGGTCGGACGTCTGCCCTCACCATAAACGGCACCCCCTGAGCGGGCCGGGCCGAGGCGGCGACGGCCGTGACCCTAACCTTGGGCCCATGGTGAGCACACGGACCGACTACGACGGGGCGGGGCTCGGCGAAGAGGTGCTCGCACCCACGCCGTGGGCGCAGGCGAGTCACTGGGTCGACGAAGCGGTGGAGCGGCAGGAGGACCGCGGCGACGTCCCCGAGCCGCTGTCGCTGTCGGTCGCGACCGTCGATGGCCAGGGCCGGCCGGACGTGCGCACCGTGCTGATGCGGTTCTTCGACCCGACGGGGCCGGGTTTCGTCACCTGCCTCGACTCGGCCAAGGGCGTGCAGCTGCGGGGCAACCCGGCGGTCGCGGCCTCGCTGACCTGGGCCGGGATGTTCCGGGCGGTGCGGTTCCGGGGGGTGGCGCACGAACTGGGCCGGGACGAGGCCACCGACTACTTCGGGCAGCGTCCGTGGGGGTCGCGGATCAGCGCGTGGGCCTCGCGGCAGTCGCGGCTGATCAAGGGCCGGGCCGCGTTGGAGCAGGCCTTCGAGGAGTATGCCGAGCGGTGGCCGGACCACGGCCGCCCGACGGACGTGCCGGTGCCGGACCGCTGGGGTGGCTACCGGATCCGGTGTGACGAGGTGGAGTTCTGGGCGGGCCGGCGCAACCGGCTGCACGACCGCCTGGTCTTCGAGCGCGTCGCGGAGGGGACCCTCGATGACGCCGCGGCCTGGCGGGTCCTGCGTCGCCAGCCCTGACTCCTTGCCGGGCCTCACCCTCGGCCCCGGCGGCTTTGCTGGCTCGGCCCGGACGGGTTTCTGTCGCCCAGACCGCTTCCGGGAGTGCTGGAAGCGGTGGGACCGGTCTGCACCACAGAAACCGGGTTGAGGCGAGCACGGGGTGGCGCGGGAGGATGGCGGCCGTGACCACGACACCCCAGGATCCCGAGACCTCGCTGGCCGATCGGATGCGCGCAGCCGTGCCGAGAATGCGCCGCCGCCTCCCCGGGGGCGTGGCCGACGCTCCGGCGCAGGTGCTCCGGCAGCTTGCCGACGAGCTCGAACGGTCCGCTGAGCCGGAGCGGTGGGACCGCTACGGCAACGGCGGCCCGGTCGAACAGCTCGAGCAGCAGGTCGCCGAGCTGTTGGGCAAGCCCGCCGCGGCGATGTTCCCGAGCGGCATCATGGCCCAGCAGGCCGCCCTGCGCGTCTGGTCCGACCGGGCCGGATCGCGCCGCGTGGCGATCCCCGAGCTGTCCCACCTGCTGCACCACGAGCTCGACGGCCCACGGCTGCTGCACGACCTGCGCTACGAGTGGCTCACCACCGGCCCCGCCGTGCCGACCGCCGACGACCTGGCCGCGATCGCGGGGCCGCTCGGTGCGGTGCTGTTCGAGCTGCCGCTGCGGGAGGCGGCCTTCCTGCTCCCGAGCTGGGACGAGCTGGTGGCCTTCTCGACCGCGTGCCGGGACCGCGGCGTGCCGCTGCACCTCGACGGCGCGCGGCTGTGGGAGTCGACCCCTGCCCTCGGGCACGACCTGGCCGAGGTGGCCGCGCTGGCGGACACGGTCTACGTCTCCTTCTACAAGGGCCTCGGTGGCCTCGCCGGCGCCGTGCTCGCCGGGCCGGGGGACGTCGTCGCCGAGGCAACCCAGTGGCGCAAGCGCCTGGGTGGCACCCTCTACACCCTGCTGCCGTATGCCGTGTCCGCACTGCGTGGGCTGCGGACCGAGCTGCCGCGGATGGGCGACTACCACACCCGCGCCTGCGAGTTCGCGGAGAAGCTGAGCGCTCGCGGGGTGCAGGTCCACCCGCTGGTCCCACACACCAACGCGTTTCGGCTCTATGCCGGGCAGCCAGTCGACCAGATCTTTGAGCGGGTGGTGGCGCTGATGGAGCGCGAGCAGCTGATGCTCACCGGAGGGTGGGCTCCGGCGGAGCTGCCGGGATCGTCCTGGACCGAGTTCGTCGTCGGGCCGGAGACGATGGGCTGGGACCCGGACGAGGCGGTCGACGCGCTCGTCGGTCTGCTGCGCCCCTGACCGCGGGGCACGCGGGCGCCCGGACAGGGAACGACCCGTGAGCTCCGTGTCCGACGAGTCGGTGCACGAGTGCGGTGGACGAGCCGCACATACTCACGGGTCGCGGCGGCTGCGAGGGATTCGCGGCCTCCATCCGTCCCTGGCTGGCCCCTCGGGGGCCAGTGAAACGGGGGCTGGCTAGCGCGCAGCCACCTCACGCGTCCGATAGATATTCACTAGGCGGACCACCTCCCTTCTCGTGTGCCCCGACGGTATGCCGGTCGGTTCCGTCCGCGCAACGGCTTAAGGCAGGTTGGTCGAGAGGTGGGGTGCGACCTCAGACGCTCGTGACGACGTCGTCGTAGTCGAGGCGGGGCAGCCGGTCCTGCCAGGCGTTCTCCGCCGGGTGCCCGATGTTGACGACGACCAGGGCCCGGTGCCGCCCGTCCGGGAAGAACTCGCGGGACACGGCGTCCGCGTCGAACCCGGTCATCGGCCCGGCGGCCAACCCCGCGGCTCGCACGCCGATGATGAAGTAGGCGATCTGGAGGGTGGCGTTGAGCTCCGCGGTGCGCTCGCGGGCCGAGTCGTCGCCGGCGAAGAGGTCACGGGCGCCAGGGAAGTGCGGGAAGGTTCTCGGCAGCTCATCGTGGAAGTCGACGTCCGCGGCGAGCACCGCGACCAGCGGAGCGCTGGACGTCTTGGCCCAGTTTCCCTCGCTCATCTGCGCGACGAGCTCTGCACGCGCTTGCGGGGAGCGCACGAGCACGACGCGCAGCGGCTGGTTGTTCATCGACGTCGGTGCCCACTTGACCAGGTCGTAGATGGCCTGCACCTGCGCGTCGGTCACCGGCTCCGTGGTGAAGGCGTTGGCGGTCCGGGCGGACCGGAAGAGCAGGTCCTGGGCCTCCCGAGCGAGCTCGAGCTCCTCGGCGAACTCGGCCTCCAGCCGGTCGAGGTCGAAGGAGCGGGTGTCAGTGGTGTGCGTCGTCATGTGTGGTTGAACGTTCAATCACCTTGGAAGCATTCCGAGCTCCCCGCGTACAGCGTCGTGGCGTCCGTCACGTCGGCGTCGGACACCACTTCAAGAACAATGAGAGGCTTGGTCTGTGACCGACCTGATTGATACCACCGAGATGTATCTGCGCACGATCTACGAGCTCGACGAAGAAGGCATCATCCCGCTGCGCGCACGCATCGCCGAGCGGCTGGGTCACTCGGGTCCGACCGTCTCCCAGACCGTCGCGCGGATGGAGCGGGACGGTCTGGTCAGCCTCGGCGGAGACCGCCACCTGGAGCTGTCGGAGCTGGGCCGCCAGCTCGCCACGCGGGTCATGCGCAAGCACCGGTTGGCCGAACGCCTGCTCGTCGACGTGATCGGCCTGGAGTGGGAGTACGTCCACGAGGAGGCCTGCCGCTGGGAGCACGTGATGAGCGACCGCGTCGAGCGCAAGATCCTCGGGCTGATCGGTGAGCACCGCGAGTCGCCCTACGGCAACCCCATCCCGGGCCTCGACGAGCTCGGGGAGCCCGGCGAGGACGAGGAGTTCCGCCTCGGGGTGCGCAGCCTGCACGAGATCGCGGGGGAGCAGTCCAAGGCCGTGATCGTGCGACGGATCGGAGAGCCCGCCCAGGTCGACCACGTGGCCCTCTCCCTGCTCACCGAGGCCGGGCTGCTGCCGGGCCGGCGGGTGCAGGTGCGGCTCGACCAGGGGCGCATCATCGTGGTGCCCGACGGAGGCGCCGACGTGGACGGCGTCTCGCTGCCCCCGGACGTCGCGGGACACGTCTTCGCCGCCGACGCCTGAGCAGGGCGACACCTCGCCCGAGCCACGACCCCGGCGTCCGCCTGAACGATGCGACTGCGAACGGGGCTCCACTGGACTCGCGTGCACGAACCTTCCCGTTGCCACCCCCCCGGCCGCTCGAATCTGTCCAGATCTTTAACATGCCGTGACCGCGGCGTGACATCGCGCACCTCGCTGTGTACGGTGGTTGCGCCTCACCTTCCCTGGGGGAGGCCTACGACGAGATTCGCCTAGTCCTGTCATCACGTCGTGGTGGGCGCAATTCCGCTTGGCAGGAGCGGGGGAACCACTTCCGGGGCGTCGAGAGGCGCTCCTTGGGGTGAAGTCCCGGATGGCGTGGGACGACCGAGTCCGGATCGAGAGATCCACCGGTCGTCGCGCGGCGCCGGGGCCGGGTAGTCAACCTCCCACCCGAACCCGACAGCTCACCCCGTAGGCGCCGGAGAGGTTCATCACGTGTCGAAAAGCTCTGGGCGCCACCGCGCGCCGAGTCGTCTGAGCACGGCTTCACTGTCTGACGTCGTCGCGCGGTCCGGTCAGCCGGTGGCCAAGGCGTCGGCGATCCTGGCGGTTTCGGGTGGCCTCGTCGCCACCGTCGCGGCCCCAAGCTCCGCGGCGCCGCTGTCGGGCGTGGCCGACGGGGGCCACCAGGTGCACGTCGCGCGGCACGCCGCCCCGGCGGCCGCAGCCCACCGCGCCGCCGCGCCGGCACCCGAGTCACGGGCGATCGTCGACCTGCGACCGTCCTACGGCCTGTTCATCGGCGGGGAGTTCGTC
>NZ_SWMA01000040.1:0-35039 GCF_005222685.1 Segeticoccus rhizosphaerae | reverse complement strand
ACCGGTCGGATCGTGCGCACCGCCGACGGGAAGTTCTTCGAGGCGCACGAGCCGCTGGACGAGTACACCCGCTGGCCCCTGGTGCAGCAGGAGGTGCACCACCCGCTCGCCCTCGAAGCCCCGGTGGACGACAACGGTGTGCGCCGCCCCGGCAGCGCCCAGGAAAAGGTCCGGGCCCGCCTGTCGCACTTCTACTTCAACGACCGGATCGAGACTGTCACCCCAGGCGAACTCACAGCAGCTCAGCACAACGGCGGCCCCGCCCCTTTGAGCCTCAACGAGCTCGCCCGGGCGGCGCTGATCGAAGCTGATGTCGACGGCCGTTCACACCCCACAGACTGAACCGAGGCGGCGCGCGCTGCGAGCACGATGCCGCCACCGAGGAGGCCCGATGCCGCTCTCCGAACACGAGGAACTCCTGCTCTCGCAGATGGAGCACGCGCTTGCCCAGAGCGATCCGATCTTCGCCCTCCGCATGAGCGAATCCATCTCCCGGCGGCGGCGAAGGCGCCGCCTGCGGTTCGGCGCACTCCTCATCGCCGTAGGCCTGATGCTGACCCTGTTCGGCGTGTCGCACAACACCCTCTGGCCAGGCGCGTTGGGGTTCCTGATCATGCTCTTCGGTGCAGACCGGACGGCTACCGGCCGGCAACCGCTTTGGTGATCCACTCCTGAATTGTCTTGTAGAGCTCCGCCTCCCGCGCCGCCATCTTCTCGATGGTCTCGGCGGGGTAGAAGAACGATGCCTGCCGCCAAGCGGTCCAGCTGCGTTCGCCCTTGGACAGGTTGGCAGCCGCATCCATGGCCACCAGGTTGTCCGCGCGCACGGCGAGCAGTTGCCGCTCCAGCGGCCGGAGCTTGTCGAAGCCGTCCATCTGGGTCATCCGCTGCATCGACACGATGTGGTCCGGGTGGAGCCCGGACGGCCTCGTCAGCAGGCCGCCGACCTGGTCGACCCCCTTGGCCGCATCGACGACGGCAGCGCGTTCCTTGGAAACCGCGAACGCCCGGCGCATCAGCACCTTCGGATCGAGCCTGGCCTGCTCCGCCAACCGCATGCTCTGCCAGAACTCGGCGCGGGCCTTCTCGACGGCGCCGCCGCCACGGCCCACGGCCTCGCTGGCGGCGCCCTTGGACGTCTTGCCGGAGAGCCACTCCAGCTCGGTCTCGATCTCCGTCATCCGGTCCGGGTCACCAGCGATCCGTCCCGCCTGCCTGGAGGCGAGCTCGGCCTCGAGCTCGGCCTGGTACTTCTCCAGGCTCAGCAGCTGTTCATGCGCCTCGCCGAGTCTTGCCTCGGCGGCCACCTGCTCTGCAGTAGGACGCCGCCATCCCTTCATCTCGGCGGCCAGGACCTCGAAGGCGCCCTCGCCGCCGGCGCGTTCGGCGGCCAGCCGGTCGACGTACTTCAGGATGGTGGTCTCGTCCATGTGGCGCTGTTCACCCAGCTTGATGATCTGCTTGACCCGCTTGAAGGCCGTCGTGATCCCCTCGCCCGCCCCCTCGACCTTGGCGAGCTCGCCGAACGCCGTGATCAGCTGCGATTCCTTGCGCAGTGCAGTGACGGTGACGGAGCCCTTCCGCACGGTGTAGTAGAGCGCCTCGAAGAACGGCGTCGGGTCGACGGCGCCCGCGATGGCATAAGCCTTGGCGGTCCCCCCCAGAGCCCTTCTGAGACCGAGCTGTGCCGCGGCGTACGCCTTGATCGAGTCCGCGAGTTCCTTCTCCAGGCCGGAGACCGCGTCGATCCTTGCGTTGAGCTGCTCCAACCGGAGCGCCATCGTCTCTGCGTCGGATGCCGTCGCGAACTCGCGTAGCGGCGTCTCCAGCGTCTTCAGGGCCGGTGCCGAGGCCTTCAGGAGCTGCGCCGCGGTCAGTCCGAGGTCGAAGGCGGCGGCCACCACGGCGACCCCCACCCAGAACAGCGAGGGCTCGTCGTTGATGAAGTTGAGGGAGTACTCCGGGGCGGCCTTGTTGTACTCCTCGATGGCCGAGACGGCTTGCCAGGTGCTGATGCCGGCGTTGGCGACCAGCGCCGCCGCAGCGACCCACCCTCCTCCCGGGACGAGCACGGCGAGGACGAGGGCGATGATGCCCAGCACGATGGCGGAGAACAGGTGCGCGTCCCGGATCTCCTGCATGTGGTCCTTGACGATCCGGGCATAGATGGTGCTGTCGTCGATCCCCTGGTACTGCATGGTGGCTCGCACCAGCGGCTCCTGGCTGAAGACCCGTTCCGGGTCGTCGGCCAGTTCCGCACGGACGCGAGCGGTGTCCTCGAGCCTGTCTGCAATGAGGTCCAGAAGGTACTCCTTGGCCCCCGCGGCAGACAGCCGGGTGAGCTTCTCGCGATCGGTCTTCCGACCGAGGACCGCGGGGTCGATGAGGGGCTCGCCGGCCGACGCCTTGACGACCTTGGCGCTGCCAGCCGTGCGAAGTGTCTTGGCCTCGGCGCTAGCCCTCTGCTGCTCCTCGATGTCGTCGGCCCGCGGCATCCCATACCGCGCCGCCGCGATCATGCGCCATTGCGCGTTTGAGGCGCGGGTCTCCGCCTCAGCGGCGGCGTTGTAGTCCGCCGCCGCGCCAGACGCGGCGATCGCGCCCACCAGCTGCGTGGCGGCGTCGGTGTCGCGGAACTTGAGCTTGGCGACGTAGAGCAGGTGGTCATAGCCAGCGAGCACGTCCATCGCCAAGTTGACCGCCTCGGTGCGGAATCGCTTCCGGTAGGTCTCGATCGCGGCCAGGAACGCGGCTTCGGTCTTGAAGTGGCTGCGGGCCAGCGCCTCACGGAACTTCGCGTCGGCGGTCTCCTCCTCGGGCGTCAGGGCAAAGCCCACTGCAGCCGTCATTTCAGCTGCCCGCTTGGCCTTCCACAGGTCGTAGAGCTCCTCGAGACCGAAGATGTCGGCGGCCGCTTCATCCATCATCTCGGCGTCGAAGTCGCGCAGCCGCAGGTGGAACTCGAACTGTGCGATCGACTTCTCCAGCTCCGCGAGATCGGTCGTACTGGCGTTCACCGTTGCCAGGTAGCGGGCCCGCTCGGCCTTGCTGAGCCTGCCGATCCGGTCGGCGAGGTCGAGCGCGACGCCGTAGTCCTCCGGTTGGATCTGCCGGCCGCCCGCGAACAGGATGTGCTTGATGTCGTCAGGCAGCGCGTTGAGGGCCCGCGCCTGCTCCTGCTCGGCCACCAGGTTTGCCCGCACGCCACGCCAGCGAGCGGCCAAGTCGGCATCCTCGGGTCCGGTGCCCAGCCTCGTGTTGGGCGGCAAACCGGTCTCGGTGAAGAACCTGCGGTCGGTCTCCGCGTTGATCGCGTCCCGATCCTTCTTGTCGAGCGCACCGAGGCCGACGTCCACGACGTCATGCACGGTCAACTGAACGTACTTGCGTGCCTTGTCCACCTCGGTGGCGGACCGCGGCTTCCCTACCCAGTGCCAGAGGCCGAGGACGCGTTCCAACTCCCTCGGGTTGGTGATCCGGTAGTACTGCGCCACGAACGTGCGCAACAGCTCGTCGGGTCCCATCGTGTGGTCGATGGTGACCCGGAACGTCTTGCCCTTGGGCCTTCTCGGCTTGCGCGGCTTAGCCTGGGGTACGCCGCTCGGCGCGGCCCCGAGCGCCTGCTGACGCAGGTGCACGAGCTCGTGGGCGACCAACCGGCGGCCCGCGAACGACGTCAGGGCTGGATGACCAGCTGCGAGGTGGATGTCCGTGCCGGCCGCGAAGGCCTCGGCATCCAGGGCCTCCGTCATTCGCGCCGACTCCTGCCCTGAGTGGATGCGAACGCCGCCGAGGTCCATGCGGTCCGGGAGCAGTCCCGCAACATGGTCTGCGAGACGCTCGGCCTCCTGCTCGTTGTCGTCCTCCCGGCCGTGACGCATGGCAGATGGAGCCCCGGAGAATCGCGGATGCAGCGGCACCGCGGTCAGGCTCGGAATCCGGCCGACCCCGGGAGCGCCTGCGAGCCCGCCCCCGCGCCGCACACCGGGCCCGACCGCGAACCGGCGGGGAGTCGGAGCCGGTTCGGCGCGCAGCCGTGCAGGCGCCGGGATCTGGACCAGTTCGCCGCCCTCGGGCATCCAAACATGGTCGGGTACGACGCGTCACCTCGCCGTCACGGAGCCATCGAGGTCGCGGTGATGCCGCCGTGATGGGCGAGTGACGACGGCCCCTTACCGTGGCGAATCGGTACCCGATCCCGCAAGGAGGCCCGCATGACCATCCAAGTGCCGACAGGGGCGGCCGGTGGCGACGACGTGCTGCAACCCGCCCAGGCGATGATGCGAGGGCTGGGGGTACTGCCGACCGCTGCGGATCTGGCTGCCGATGGAGCGAGCGCGGCGTTTCGGGGTACACCGGACTCGGTGTCGATCATCGAGGCGGGGGGCACCGCCCTGTCGAAGGGCTACGCCGTCGTCATCGCCCTGCTCGGCGGCGGGACTGCTGTCGCCACTGCCGTGACCGGCTTCTGGCAGCACGAGGCGAGCACGGTGCGCATCGCGCTGGTCGCTGGCAGCGCCGTCTTCCTGGCCGCGTCGGTGGTCGCCATCGCCGTCATCGTGGCGGCCGACGTCGGCGGCCGGGCAGCCGGATCGGTAGCGCAGTATGACGCTCGCCGCCAGATCGCCGTGTCGTTCCTCGAACTGTCACTCGCTGCCCACCGCCACGTCTCGAGCACGCCCCGGATCACAGCCACCGGGGCGACACGATCAGGCGCTCTCGTGTGGTCGGTGGCCATCGTCGGCACGGGCGCGGAGGTCGTGCGCGCCGGCACCGGCGTGGTCGGCCACCTCTCCGGCGTCCGCGGTAGCAGCGACGGCAGCCCCGAGGTGCAGATCACCCGGTCCAACGACGGCGTGAAGGAGTGGTGCAGCCCGGACGAGCTCGAGCTGCGGGAGAACACGTTCTGAAGCGAAGTGGTCCGGTCAGTTCACGCGACGCATCGCGGCGGTCGCGCCGAGACGGTGGTGGTCGAGGCCGTACTCGTGGAGCAGTTGGCGCAGGTGCGCTGAGGGTTGGGCGCCGAGTTCCTCGTGCAGCCGGTCGGCGTATGCGCGGTACTGGTGGAGCGCCTCGACGAGGTTACCTTCGGCCAGGTGAATCTGCACGACAAGCCGGAATCCGCTCTCGCGCAGCGGGTCGGCCGCGATGGCACCCATGGCAAGCAGCAGCGCCTCGGCGTACCGTTGCCGCCGGATCAAGCTGACGCACGCCTGGTCCAGTGCGTGCAACCGCAACTGGCGGTAACGCTCCCGCTCCAGCTCGACCCAGTCCTCGTACCAGTCGGGCAACAGGTCGAAGCCCAGCAGTTCCAGTGTCTCGCTGGTCGGGTCGTCCCCAACTTGCACGAGTGCGGTGGCTCGGCGAACCGCCACATGGAAGTCCACGTCCACGTCGGCCCGCAGCCGCAGGTGAGTCGAGGTGGCGTCGACCAGAGGGAGTCGGTCCGCGATGGGCACCCGCCACAGCGCCGACCTCAGGTTGGCGTTCGCACGGTCGATGGTTGCGTCGGGCCACAGAGACCCGCTCACGAAGCAACGCCGAACGCTGCGGTCCTGCATGGCCAGGAAGGCCACCAACCGCTCTGACGCCGGGGTCAGGCCGACCGGGCGCCCCCGCACCCGCAGCTCGAAGCCGCGCAGCAGTTGCACCCTGGGCTGTATGCGTGCCGACTCCACCATGCTCACCACACACCCGATCGTGGGTGCCCGGGTCGTCACCACACCCCGAGCAAACGAGTCCTACTGTGGTCACCCGAGCGTCACCGGGGCGTCACGCCTCGTGGCCGGCCCGTTCCTTTGGGCCTGGCGGCCGCGGGACACGACGTCCGCTGCGGGCCTCATCGATGTCTCAATACTAAAGAGCACGCATCCCCCTCCGTGATGCAAATGAGTTTTGCGCTGCGAATCGACGACGGTGCCGCGACGGCGCTGTGACGGTGACGTGACACCCCGGCCGCCACGATGTCCTCCTTGCCTTTGACAGCAAAGGACCCGGACATGCCAGTCACAGCAACCTATCCAGGTGTCTACATCGATGAGCTCAGCAGCGGCGTCCACACCATCACCGGTGTAGCCACGTCCGTCGCCGCGTTCGTCGGCGCCACGTCGCGCGGTCCGACGGACGGGCCTGTGCACATCACCAGCTTCGCCGACTTCCAGCGAACGTTCGGAGAGGTCACCCCCGACAGCCCGGTCAGCCAGGCCGTCTATCAGTTCTACCTCAACGGCGGCTCCGAGGCGGAGGTGGTGCGCCTGAGTAACGGCGCCGCGGCCACCATCTCTCTCGACGGGGTCCCGCTGGTCGCCAAGGGGCCCGGCGCCTGGGGCAACTCGCTGCGAGTGCGAGTCGACTACGACACGGCCACCGGTCCACCCTCCGGCGGAGCCGACGCGACGTCATACAACCTGACCGCGCTGGACACCACGACTGGAACCCGCGAGGCGTTCCTCAACGTCAGCACCATCCCCACCGCCGCCCGGTCGCTGGCGAATGTGCTCGCCGGCTCCACTCTCCTCGCCCTGCCCGCCACGGGGGCGGTCCAGGACAAGGCCCCCGGCAAGCACGCGGACATCCCGCTCACGGACCCGGACCAGAACCCGTTCTCCGACGCCCACGCCGATCGCTACACCCAGGGCTCGGACGGCACTCCGGGCGGCACACCGGGCGCCAACGACTACAACGGCGGATCCTCCGGGCAGGCGGACAAGAAGGGGATCTACCAGCTCCTCAAGACCGACATCTTCAACCTGCTGTGCCTGCCCGGCGCGCCCGCTTCGGTGCTCTCCGTGGCGCTGCAGCTGTGCGTCGATCGGCGTGCGGTGCTGCTGGTGGACCCACCACCCGCGTGGACCACGGTGGCGACCGCCGTCAGCGGCATGGCCTCCCCACCGGTCAGCGGCGACGGCGCGAAGAACGCTGTCGTCTACTTCCCGCGACTGCAGATCCCGGATCCGGTGCAGTCCGGCGTGACCCGCACGGTCGATCCCTGCGGCACGCTCGCCGGCGTGATGGCGCGCACCGACGTGCAGCGCGGGGTATGGAAGGCGCCTGCCGGCACGGCGGCCTCACTCAGCGGCGTGCTCGCGCTCGACGTACCGATGACCGACCTGGAGAACGGCCAACTGAACAAGCTCGGCGTCAACTGCCTGCGCATATTCCCGGTGATCGGGCCGGTGTCCTGGGGAGCGAGAACCTTGCGCGGGGCCGACCGGATCGCTGACGAGTGGAAGTACCTCCCGGTGCGACGGCTCGCGCTGTTCATCGAAGAGAGCCTGTTCCGCGGCACCCAGTGGGTGGTCTTCGAGCCGAACGACGAGCCGCTGTGGGCCTCGATCCGGATGAACGTCGGCGCCTTCATGAACGGCCTTTTCCGGCAGGGCGCCTTCCAGGGCGTCACCGCCCGTGAGGCCTACCTGGTCAAGTGCGACAAGGAGAACAACCCGCAGAACGACATCGACCAGGGAATCGTCAACATCCTGGTCGGGTTCGCGCCGCTCAAGCCCGCGGAGTTCGTCATCATCCACATCCATCAGCTCGCCGGCCAGCTCCAGACCTAGCAGGAGGACTCCCATGGCCACCACCAAGCGGGTCGACCCGCTGAAGAACTTCCGCTTCCGGGTCCGCTACAGCGACAGCGTCGAGCCGATCGTCGGCGTCTCCAAGATCACCGGCCTCAAACGCAGCACCGAGGTGATCAAGCACCGCGGCGGTGGCGACCCCTCGACGAGCTCCAAGCTGCCCGGACGCACGGAGTACGACCCGATCGTGCTGGAGCGGGGGGTCACCACGGACGCCCTCGAGTTCGAGAAGTGGACCAACAAGGTGTGGAGCTTCCGCAACGCCGCCAGCGGCCGCGAGACCTCACTGCGGGACTTTCGCCGGGACATCGTGATCGACGTGTATGACGAGGCCGGTCAGAAGGTGCTCTCCTACCAGGTCTTCAACTGCTGGGTGTCCGAGTACCAGCCGGTGTCGGACTTCGACGCGAACGCGAACGCCGTGTCGATCCAGCACATCAGGCTGGAGAACGAGGGCTGGGTGCGTGACGTCGATCTGCCGCCGCCCGGCGAGGTGTCCTTCGACGACCCGACCGGGTGAGCCATGACTGCTGTGACCGAGGCTTCTCTGCTGGCCGCGTGGGAGGCTGCCCTGCCTCGGCCGCGCCGGGACCGAGCCCTGGTGCTGGCCGGGGTGGTCACTGGCGTGAGCACCGACGGCCTGCAGGACCTGCCGATCGGCGCAGTCGACGCGTACCTGCTCGACCTGCGTGAAGGCTGCTTCGGGGCGATGTTGGACTGCCTGGTCGACTGCCCCGGATGCGGTGAGGAGCTCGAAGCCAACGTGGATGTGGCGGAGCTACGGTTCCCGCCAGCCGAGGAGCACACCCGTGAGGTGAATGTCGGCGGCCGGTCACTGGTCGTGCGCGCTCTGACCAGCCGGGACCTGCTGGCCACCGGTGACCGCGGCTCCCTGGTCCGTCGCTGCCTGGCCGAGGGCGACGTCACCGACGACGTCCTCGATCTGGTGGGCAACATCATCGACGAGCTGGACCCCCAGGCCACTCCTGCCGTCGAGTTGGACTGCCCGAACTGCCGCCGGACCTGGATGGCACCGTTCGACATCGCGGACTTCGTGTGGCAAGAGGTCGACCGGTGTGCCCGCCGCACCCTCCACGAGATTCACGTGCTGGCGGCGGCCTACGGCTGGCGCGAGGACGACGTTCTGGCGCTGACCCCGCTCCGACGGAGCTACTACCTGCAGGCGGCCGGCACGTGAGCAGACTCCTGGACCGTGAGCTCGGCGACCGCAGCGACGCGGTCCGACCGCGGCTGCCGTCTCTCTTCGAGCCGGGACTACTCAGCCTGACCCCGCCCGAGACCGACACGGACGACCTCGAGGCCGATGCCCCCGCGTCGCGGGTCTCGTCACGTCCCATGGCTGCCCCGCCACCCGCCGGCGAGCCCCCGGGCCCGCCGCCCACGACCGGCGGACGGCCGCCTGCGCCCGCACAGGCACCGCAACCCCTGCACCAGGACCGGGCCCCGTCCGACGAGTCCCCCACGGCGGACCGTCCAGCGACTCCCCCACGGCTCCCGCCGGCACGAACCGGAATGCCAGACGACGAGATCCCGGAGCCCGGGTCTGACAGATCGCCCGCCCCGCCCCCCGCCCCGCCCCTGAGGCGCCGTGAACCGGAGCCGCCAGCGGCTGCTCACCCTGCCCTGGCTTTTCGGCCGGCGCCGGCACCGTCCCCTGCAACGCCGACGTCCTCGCGCGAACGCGAGCCTCGAGCCGACCGCGACGCGCACCGCGCGACCGTCCGCCGGCCACGTCCGGCACCCGTGGCAGCCACCCCGCGTCCCGCTCCGGCGGCGCCGGTCGTCAAGATCAGCATCGGCCGCGTCGAGGTCCGAGCCGGGGCGCCTTCCGAGATCCACCCGGAGCCGCGGCGGCGGCCGGCACCGCGGTCCACCCCACGGTTGAGCCTGTCCGACTACCTGCAGACCCGACGGCCGGGAGGCGCGCGATGAGCGACGCGCGCGCCATCGAGGCGGTGACCGAGACCATGCGAAGCATCGTGGATGCCGGCGTGAAGCGGGTCTCTGCCGGCGCCCGCGCGATCGCTGCTCCTCCGCACGAGGTGGCCGCGTCGCAGGAGGAACGGGTCAACGTGTTTCTCTACCGCACCGAGGTGGACGGTTCGCTCCGCAACACGGATCCGCCGGCGACGACACCTGGTGAGGTGGGGCAGCCGGAGCTGCCGCTGGTCCTTCACTACCTGCTCACGCCCTACGCGCCGGACGGCAACGACCTGGTTGCGCACCGGCTGCTCGGTGGAGCGCTGCAGTCGCTGCACTCCCACGAGCGGCTGACCGAGCGCGACCTCGCCGACCTCGCACCGTTCAGCGACGTGTCGAGGCAGTGGGAGCAGGTGCGAGTCAACTGGCAGCCGCTGGACGACAAGGACATGTACTCGCTCTGGTCGGTCTTCCAGGCGCCCTACCGGATCTCGGCAGCCTTCGAAGTCCGGGTCGTCCAGATCGAGAGCCGGGTCCGAGGCCTGGCACCGCTGCCCGTGCTGCGGCGAGGGTCGGACGGCCAGGGCGCTTCGGTTGCCGCCGCGGTCGACCTGGCCGAGCTCACCGAGGTGGCCCCGGTGCTGGGCCAACCGGCTGCCCTGACCGGGGAACCGGTCACGATCCACGGTCACGGGCTGGACGCGGACACGGTTGTGGCGATCCTCGCCCATCCGTTCCTCGCCACGCCCCTCCAGGTCAACCCTGATCAGGCCACGGCCAGCGCGGTCCGTTTCAGCATCCCGGCGACGATGCCGGCCGGACTCGGGTCGGTGGCGCTCCGGCTGCAGTCCACCGGAGCCGGTTCCCTCATCACGAACCGGCTCTCCCTCGCGGTGGCCCCGACCATCACGAGTGCACTACCCATGACCGTCGCCCGCACCGGCACGAGCGCCCACGTCACGCTCACCTGCGAGCCACCCGTCCGGGCCGGCCAGGAGGTGTCGATGTTGCTCGGCAGCACGTCGACCCCCGCAGACCTGTTGACCACCGACACGGGGACGATCTCGTTCACCATCAGCAACGCCTCGGCAGGCACCTATCCCGTGCGGCTGCGCGTCGGCGGCACCGACAGCCGGCTGGTCGTGGACCGCACCGACCCGACACCACGGTTCGACGCGGACACCACGGTGACGCTGACATGACCGCCCCGGCCAGCCACCGCGCCGCGCCCGACGCCGACCAGGACTTCATGGCCCGGGGCGTCGCCTGGATCCGGCGCCTCCTGACCGAGCACGGCGGAACGCAGGAACCGCCAACCGCGGGCGTCTTCGGCCGCTCCTGGCAACCGTCGACGCCCGGGCCACCGGCAACTCCGCCGCGGGAGGATGCCGGCGATCCGCTGGCCTACTCCGGTCCCGCACCCGCGCTGGTAACGCTCGGCGAACGCTTCGGGTTGGACCGGTTCGAACGCGACGTCGTCCTGCTGTGCGCCGCCGTGGAGCTCGACCCGTCGATCCGCGACCAGTGCGCCCGGATCCACGGCAACCCTGCGATGCGCTTCCCGTCGTTCGCGATCGCGATGATGACGTTGCCCGACCCGGCGTGGGCCGCGCTCTCCCCCGACAGCCCGCTGCGCGCCCAGCGACTGGTCGAGGTGGACCGGTCGGCACTCGAGTCACTGGTCATCGCACCGCTGCGAGTCGATGAACGACTTGTCAACCACCTTCGCGGACTCGACCACCTCGACGTCCGGCTGCGTGTCTCCGTGCAGCTCGAGGATCAGGTTGCCCTCGACTCCTTGCCTCCGTCGCAGCGGGCTGCCGCCGATCGGGTGGTGACCGCGTGGGCCGGTCAGCCTGACGACGCCCGATACGCCCAGCGGTCGGATGCGCCGCACCCCACGCTGGTCGCGGACCCACCGGTGGTCGAGCTGGTCGGACCCGATGAGCGGTCCTCGACGATGCTGGCCGCAGCGGTCGCGACCGCGTTCGGGCTGCAGTGCTACCGGATGTCGCCCCGTTCGCTGCCCGCCGACGAGGTCGAGCTCGACGGGCTCGCTCGGCTGTGGCGCCGCGAGGCCGGCCTCTCCCCCGTCGCGATCCTCCTCGAGACTGCCGACGACGACCCGACCGCCGCGGCGTTCGCACGACGGTCCGGGTGCGCGACGCTCCTGCAGCTGCGACAGTCACCTCAGGCATCGGTCCCCGCCAGCCTGCGAGTCGACGTGGCACCACCGACCACCGCGGAGCGACAAGCGGCCTGGCAGGACCACCTGCCTGCCGACAGCGAGATCGATCCCGGCCAGCTCGCCGCGCAGTTTGCCGTGGACACCGCCACCATCGCGCGCATCGCAACCGAGGCCGACGACCCTTGGGAGCGTTGCCGCCTCGAGGCTCGACCACGCCTTGAAGGCGTCGCCGAACGAGTCATCCCCGAGGCATCCTGGCCCGACCTCGTGCTCGACGAGAAGCAGCTGGAGATGCTGCAGTCCATCGCCGACCAGGTGCGCCACCGCTGGGAGGTCTACCACCAGTGGCGGCTGGCCGACCGGGCCAGCCGCGGCCTGGGGATCGCAGCCCTGTTCACCGGCCCCAGCGGCACCGGCAAGACCCTGGCCGCTGAGGTGCTGGCCCACGACCTGGACCTCGACCTGTACAAGGCCGACCTGTCCGGCATCGTCAGTAAATACATCGGCGAGACCGAGAAGAATCTCCGGCGGCTCTTCGACGCCGCCGAGTCCGGCGGCGGAGTGCTGTTCATCGACGAAGCGGACGCCCTCCTGGGCAAGCGCACCGAGGTCCGCGACTCGCACGACCGCTTCGCCAACATCCAGATCGACTACCTGCTCCAGCGGATGGAGACCTACCAGGGCGTGGCGATCCTGGCCACCAACATGCGGTCGGCTCTGGACTTCGCCTTCCTGCGGCGGCTGCGCTTCATCGTGGAGTTCCCTTTTCCCGACGCACACCAGCGGGCGGCGATCTGGCGCACCTGCCTGCCCGACGCCATACCGGGCGTGAAGGCGCTGGATCTCGACGCGCTCGCCGCGCTGCCACTCAACGGCGGGATGATCCGCAACGTCGCCGTCAACGCCGCCTTCCTCGCGGCGGCCGACCGCATCGACCTCAACCACGACCACCTGCTGCAGGCGGTGCGCGACGAGTTCGCCAAGCTCCAGGTGCCGATCAGCGAGCGGCAGCTGGCCGGGGAGCCGGTGACGCCATGAGGCCACGCCGTACTCCCCCGCCCCGCCTCGAGGTACACATCGAGCACCTGGTCATCGAGGGGCTCGATGTGCCCGGTCGGCAGCGCGACGACCTCGAAGCCGGCCTGTCCGCTGAGCTTCGAGACGTCCTCACCCGCCGGTTGTCAGCGGCCGCGGTCGACGCCAGGCCCGCTCACGTGGACGAGCTCAGGCTGGCCGTCGACCGCCTGCCTACACGGGACGGCGAAGCCACCGGTCGCCGACTCGGCCAGGTCCTGGCCGCCGGTATCGGACCGCGGGTTACGCCGCCAACCAAGGAAGCCCACCCATGACGACGCAGACGGGCGCCCTGGAGCCGCTCGAGCAGTCGGTGCGCCACACCATCGCCCGGGGCGGCCAGCCGATCGAGGCCGGTGTGCGCCGCGCGATGGAGGCACGGTTCGGCACCGACTTCAGCGCGGTCCGCGTGCACGCCGACCCCGCCGCCGCTGCGTCAGCGAGGCTGCTGGGCACCTCGGCATACACCGTCGGACAGCACCTGGTCTTCGGCAACGGCCGCTATCGCCCGTCCTCGACCGACGGACGTTCGCTGCTGGCACACGAACTGACCCACAGCGTCCAGCAGCGCGACCGGACCGACTTCTCGCGGGTGCGTACGCCGCTTCGCCGCGGCCATCCCGCCGAGCGGGAGGCCGCCGGCGTCGCCGCCCGGCCCGGCCGGGCACCGGCGATCATCCATGGCACCGGGACCGACGTGGCCCGCGACGAGGGCACCGCCGAGATCGTGGACACCGTCACCGGCTTCCAGTCCACGCCCACGCAGTTCTCCGCCACCATGCACCGCGAGCAGTTCCGAACCCACGCCGTGGCCGAGGCCGCCCGTAAGGGCACCGTCCCCAAACCGCCGGTCATGGACACCGGCGACGTCCGGGTCGTCCTCGACACCGCCGTGCCAGAGATCCGGCTCCCCGTGCGCGTCTCGGCGCGCGCGGCCGTGGCCAGCGACTACGGCACCAACAGCAAGCCGACCACCATCAAGAAGGGCCCCATCTCGCAGGCACGCGTGACCGAGGTGTCGGGCGAGTTCGTGCGAACCCTGAACACCCGGCTCAACGGCTGGTTCTCCCTCGACGTCCCCGCCTGCCAAGGAGTGGCCTGGTCCGGCCGGACCCTCCCGATCCGGGTCGTCGTCAGCCAGGTCTCCAGCGGTCCGGTCGACTACACGGTGGCAGTCAGCCCGCACAAGGGTCGATCCTTCGTGTGGCCAGGAGGAAGGCTGGTGCTGCTCTTCGCCGAGGACCTTGACCAGGGCACGCTCGCCCACGAAGGCACCCACATGGTGCTCGGCCACCCCGACGAGTACGCCGAGTCAGACCCGGCCCTGCGTCAGGTGGCCCCCCTGCAAAAGGGGGAGCAGCGCGTCCACACCGACTTCACCCTGGCCGGCGACCACTTCGCGTGGGGACGGTGGGTGCAGCTGCACGAGCGGCACTTCTCGTTCGTGCCGGTGTTCGTGCAGGACGTGCTGACCCGGCTCGGCCATCCCGACTGCCACCCGTCGCTGAAGCAGCTCGACCGGCCCACCCAGACCATCGTCAGCCCGAGCTTCGGCGTGGGAGGCAGCAGCTACGGCGGCGGCGCCATGTACCTCACCGCCGGGATCGACGTCGGCTGGAACCTCGACCGGCGACGCAGCTGGCGGGCGTTCCTTGGCGCCCACGGAGAACTCCTCCTCGGCAGCGACTACCGAGCCAACACTGCCTTCCTGCTCGGCGCCCGGCTCGGCTTCGAGCACCGGTGGAACCCGGGTGGCTTCGGCCCCGGGTTGCAGCTGTTCGGTGAAGGGGGCGGGACCGGCGAGACCCACTCCTCCTCCTACACCGAGCCCCGGCGTCTCGCCCCTTATGCAGGGGCCGGAGCGCGACTCGATGTCGGGGCGTGGACGCAGGGGACGTTCATCCACGGCGGCATCGAGGCGTTCAGCGGCTGGCGCCTGGACGCCGAGCACCTCCACTTCGCCCAGCTCGGCTTCAACCTGGCCGTGGACTTCTGACCGTGACCGCACCGAGGAGGCCCCGATGAGCCCGATGCCCGACCCGCCGAAGGTGGCACGCGGTGGCGTCGTGCTGGTCGACCCACCGAGCGGACGGCCGCTGCGCACGATCCGGTTCCAGTACAACCCGGACACGCTGACTCGCACCCTGCAGCCACAGGGCATCGGCGGGGAGCCGGGCGACCGTCAGGAGGCCCTCCGACTGAAGGGCCCGCCCCACGAGACCTACAAGCTCGACGCCGAGTTCGACGCGGCCGAGCAGTTGGCCGACCCCGACAGCAACGCCGTGGAGTCCAGCCTGGGACTGCGGCCGGTGCTCGCAGCCCTCGAGTCTGCGCTCTACCCATCGGTGCAGCAACTCCTCCAGGAGGACCTGATGGCGGGGCGCGGCATGATCGAGGTCGCGCCGGTCGAAGCGCCGTTGACCGTGCTCGTGCTCGGCACCCACCGGGTGCTGCCCGTCCGGCTCACCGACCTGACCGTTACCGAGGACGCGTTCGACACCCGGCTCAACCCGATCCGCGCCAAGGTCTCCATGTCGGCGCGGGTGCTCACCGTCGACGACCTCGGTTTCGGCCATCGAGGCGGCCTGCTCTACCTCGCCCACCACCGGGCCCAGGAGGGGTACGCCGCGATGGTGATCCGCACTCCTGCCGACCTCGGCCTCACCAGCATCTAGGAGCCAACCGTGTTCGCCGCGACCAGCCGCTACGCCGCCCTCCCCGTGGTCGAGTTCCCTGCGCCCGACGGCACCGTCCTGCGCTACGCGCGGCCGCGGGTGATCGCCCGCCCCGACGATCTCATCGTCGTGGGCATCCACGTCGTCACCCCGGGCGACCGGCTGGACCGGATCGCCGCCGAACGGTACGGCGATCCCGAGCAGGCCTGGCGCATTGCGGACGCGCACCGCGTCCTCGATCCGGACCTGCTCACCGCGACACCCGGATTCCGGCTGCGGTTCACGGTGGCGTCCGGCCTGCTGCCGGCGGGCTCGGCCGGAGCGGGAGGCGTCGGTGGCTAGCAGCCTGCAGCTGATGCTGCTGATGGGGCCGATGGTGCCGCTCCCGGTGCCCGCGGCCCTGATGGACGCCTTCCAGGACGCGCAGGTCACCACGGCGACCGGGCGGTCAAGCGGCTTCCAGCTCACCTTCGCGGTCAGCACCAGGTCGCCGATCACCACCACCCTGCTTCCGGCCGGCTACTTCGACCCAAAAACCCGGGTGGTGCTGGTGGCGGTGATCGGTGGTCGTCCCACGGTGCTCTCCGACGGGGTGATCACCCGCCAGGAGCTCACACCGAGCGACGAACCGGGAGCCTCGACGCTCACGGTCACCGGCGAGGACCTCTCGCTGCTCATGGACCTCAGGCACGAGCGGCAGTGCTACCCGGCGCTGCCGCACAACATCCGAGCGACACTCATCTGCGCCAAGTACGCGATGTGGGGGATCATCCCGGCTGCCGTCCCTGCGGTGCTGACCGACATACCGAACCCCGTCGAGCACATACCCATCCAGTCCAGCACCGACCTGGCCTACCTGCAGGCGATGGCCTCGGAGGTCGGCTACGTCTTCTACGTCGAACCGGGCCCCGCCCCCGGAGCGAACGTGGCCTACTGGGGCCCCGAGGTGAAGGTCGGACCGCTCCAGCACGCCCTCACCGTCGGCATGGGCGCGGCCACCAACGTCGAGTCGCTGTCCTTCAGCTTCGACGGCCTCTCGCGCACGCAGTACACGATCACCTACACCGAGCCCCGCACCAAGATCGGCATCGGCATCCCGGTGCCCGACGTGAGCCTGCTGCACCCGCCGCTGGGCGCGCGACCGGCAGTGGCGCTGCGGGAGGAGCCACTGCCGGACGTGTCCGACCGCAAGGTCACCGAGATCCTGCTGCTGGGTCTGGGTCGTTCTTCGGCGAGCGCAGACGCGATCACGGGGCAGGGCCGGCTGGACGTGCTGCGGTACGGCGCCGTGCTCAAGGCACGCCAGCTGGTGGGGGTCCGCGGCGCGGGCCTGGCGTATGACGGCGCCTACTACGTCAGCAGCGTCACCCACGACATCAAGCGCGGCGAATACAAGCAGAGCTTCTCGCTGACACGGGACAGCCTGGTCTCTCCTACTCCGGTGGTGGTCTGAATGGTTGCCGATGCGCAGAAGTACTCCGGTCTCTACAAGGGCGTGGTCGTCTCCAACGTGGACCCCTACCAGTTCGGCCGGCTGCTGGTGCGGGTGGAGGACGTGCTCGGCAGCGACCCGTGCATCTGGGCCGAGCCGGCCACTCCCGTGGCCGGGCTGGCGAGCGGCGTGTACGCCGTCCCGCTGGTGGGGTCGGGTGTCTGGGTGCAGTTCGTCGACGGCGACATCGACCGAGCGGTGTGGACAGGCTTTTGGCGAGGCGGCACGACGGAGGTGCCGACGGCTGCCAGGGCCGCGCCCCCCGGCACGCCGCAGCTGGTCCTCGGCACGCCGGGCCAGAACTACCTGCTGCTGTCCGACCTGGCCGGGCCGGCCGGCAGCATCAAGCTCCAGCTGCATGGACCCGCCGGTCCCTACATCCTGCTCTACGAGGGCGGCGTCGAGATCGGTGCGACCGCCGCAGGACCGACCATCAAGGTGACCGCGGCCGGGATCGACCTCGGCAACGGCGCGCTCACCGTGCTGCCGGGGTGATGACGCCGTGCCGGGACTCGTCTTCCATGCCCAGGCCACCGTCACCTGCTCACACGGCGGCCAGTTCAAGGTCACGCCCACGCAGTTCCGGGCCCTGGTCCGAGGCATGCCGATCGCCACCACCGCCGACGCGATGCTGGTGGGGGGATGCCCGGGCGTCAGCGGTGCGATCTGCTCCACCGCGAAGTGGGCCAACGTGTCCGGCCGGGTGCTGGCCGACCATCGTCCGGTGCTGCTGCAGGCGCCCGTCCCGCCGGTGCCGCCGGCCATCGGCAACGCCGCCGTCGTCGGTCCACCACCCAACGTTCCGCTGGTGATGACCATGCAGCTGCAGGTGATCGCGACATGAACCTGATCCTCGACTTTCCCTGGTCGGTGGGGCCGCGCGGGCGCACCGCCGAGACGACGTATGCCGAGCACGTGCGCGACCTCGTCGAGCAGGTGCTGTTCACGGTGCCGGGCGAACGGGTCGAGCTGCCCGACTTCGGCTGTCTCCTGGCCGACATGGTCTTCGAGCCGGGCAGCCCCGAACGCGCCGCGGCCGTGCAGTCCAGCGCCTCCGGCGCGCTGGGCCGGTGGCTTGGCGACGTCATCGCGGTTGACTCGCTCACCGCGACCGCCACCGACGCCACCCTCGAGGTGACGGTGGCCTACCGGCTTCTGCCCAACGGCCAGCAGCGCACCGAAACCTTTACCCAAGGGGGCCCGACGTGACCCCGCCTTCGGACCTGTCCTGCCGCGACACCCGACGACAGGCCGTGGCCCGCGCCCACGACCGCAACGGCGTCGACAGCGTCTCGGTGAGCGACGACCAGCTGCGGATCTCGGTGACGCTGTTCGGCGGTGCTCCCCGTGGCATCGGTCCCGGCAACATCCGGATCGACGGCCCGCCCGGGGCCCCGGTGGTGACACCACTGTCGGTGGCTTCGTGCCCCGACCCCGATCCCGAGGACTCCGCGTGCCTGCTGGTCCTGGTCGACGCCCCCGGCGACTGGTCCTGCTACACGCTCGCCGTCGTCGAGGCCGACCCGCACGGCCGGCCGGGCACCACGCCATACCCCGGCTTCGACCAGCGCTTCTTCTCGCTGCCCTTCACGTTCAAGCAGAACTGCCCGCATCCCCTCGACTGTCGCTGCGACTGCGCCACCCCGACCCCGCCGGACGACGGGCCGGTGATCGACTACCTGTCCCGCGACTACGCCAGCCTCCGGCAGCAGCTGCTGGACCGGATGAGTCTGATCCTTCCCGACTGGACCGACCGCCACGAGGCAGACGTCGGGATGACTCTGGTCGAGCTGCTCGCCTACGCCGGCGACCTGCTCAACTACCGGCTCGACGCAGTCGGCACCGAGGCCTTCCTCGACACGGCACGGCTGCGCACCTCGGTACGTCGCCACGCCCGGCTGGTGGACTACCGGATGCATGACGGCTGCGCGGCCCGGGCGTTCGTGTGCCTCGACGCCGACCAGGACGTCACCCTGCCGGCCGGCGGGTTCCGGTTCCGCGCCGGCGAGGAGGTGTTCGAGCCACTGGCCGTCGAGGACGTCAGGGTCGTGGCTGCGCACGGGCGGATCGACCTGTGGACCTGGGGCGACGCCGGGTGCTGCCTGCCGAGCGGTGCCACCGAGGCCCACCTGGTCGATGACGGGCTCGAGCTGGAGGTCGGTGACCTGCTGCTGCTCGAGGAGGTGCTCGGCGCCGCGACAGGGCTCCCGGCCGACGCCGATCCCACCCACCGTCAGGTGGTGCGGCTGGTCGCGGTGTCGCCTGCCCACGACGACCTGCTCGACCAGGACCTGCTCCTCGTCCGCTGGGGCGACGCCGACGGCCTGACCTTCCCGCTGTGTGTCTCGTCGCGCGGCGGACCCGACTGCCGCGACCTGGTCGTCGGCGTGGCACGCGGCAACGTGCTCGTGGTCGGCCACGGGTCCAGTACCGGCTGGTGCCAGGCGTCCCCGGAACCGCTACCCTGGCCCGGTCCACCGCTCGTCCAGCGCGGCTGCCCGGACCCGCCCTGCTTCGGCTGCCCGCCCGACGGCGCCGCCGACGTGCTGGCCTACCCGCCGCGTCGTCCCGTCCGCACGGTGTCCCTTGACCAGCACCCGGTGACCCAGCAGGCGCCGTGGCCCGACCCCGATGCCGTGGCCACGGCTCAGGCCGACGCCCTCGCTGCCCTGCCGGGTGCCGCACACGACCGGATTGTCGCGATGCTTGCTGCGGACGCACCGAACGACGCCGAACTGGCGTGGCTCACCACGATCTTCGGACCCGCAGTCCTCGATCGGTATGACGTTCGCGGGCACCCGCAGGAGGGGCTGCGGGCCCTGCTGTCCCGCTTCGACCGGCTGCTGGCGCCAAAGCTCGACCGACTCGCCGCGCTCGGCTGCCGGGCACGCGCCGGCTACCTGCTCCGCCAGGAGGTCGAGGGCCAGGAGCTGGCCTGGTCGTGGGGCGACGAGGTCGTGATCGACCCGGGCCGCCCCCGAGTGCGCGGCCCCGCCGCCACCGTCTGCCATCCCGACCCGCGCGCGGCGCTGCCCGTTGTCGACGTGTCGGACTCGACCGGGTCCAACTGGACCGCCGAGCGCGACCTTCTCTCCGCCGGTCCGACAGACACGGTGTTCGTCGGAGAGTGCGACGACGACCAGCGGCTGTGGCTGCGGTTCGGCGACGGGCGCCAGAGCCGGGCGCCCGCGCCGGGAGCCGCCCTGGCGGCGTCCTACAAGGTCGGCAACGGGCGCGTCGGCAACGTCGGAGCGGAGGCGATCGACACGATCGAACTGTGCGGCGTCGATGTTGGCGAGGTCCGGGTGCGCAACCCGCTGCCGGCGTGCGGCGGCACCGACCCCGAGCCGGTCGCCGAAGTGCGTCAGCGGGCGCCCCGCGAGGCGCTGGACGTGCTGGCCCGGGCCGTGACGGCCGACGACTACGCCCACGTCGCAGAAGGGTTGCCCGGGGTGCAAAGAGCGGCCTGCGGGCTGCGTTGGACCGGCAGCTGGTATGAGGCCGACGTCGCGATCGACGCGCTCGGCACGGAGACACCGACGGAGGCGCTGTTCACCGCCGCTCGCGAGCGGCTGCAGCGCTATCGGCGGATCGGGCACGACGTCTTCGTCAGCCCGGCCGACCTGGTCACCCTCGACCTGGCGCTGTGCGTCCGGGTGGCACCGGACTACGACACCGACCACGTGCGCGGCGCGGTCCTCGACCTTCTTGCAGCCCGCACCGGGGCACGCGGCCCGGCGTTCTTCGCACCCGACCGACAGACCTTCGGGACACCGGTCCGGATCAGCGCCGTCGTCGCGGCGGTCCAGGCCGTCCCCGGCGTCGCGGGCGTCAGGGTGACCCGGCTGCGCCGACAGTTCGGGCCGTACGACGACCGGGCGCTCGCCGACGGCCTCCTGGAGCTGGGCGACCTCGAGGTGGCCCGGCTCGACAACGACCCGTCGCGGCCCGACCACGGGCTGGTCGCGCTCGTGATCGGAGGCGGACGATGACCTGTTCGACGAGCGCCTGCGGAACCTGTCCGGGCGGGTGCCCCGGCGAGTGCTGTCGAGGTGTCCGGGCGGTGACTCCCCACTCCTTGTACCAGCGGCCGGGACTACCCACACTCGGCTACCGGATCGGCACCCACCAGGACTTCCTCACGTCGATGCGAGCGCGGCTGGCCGCCTACCCGGAACTGCAGCAACTCACGGCACGCACGACCGACGATCCGTCGATCGCGCTGCTCGACTGCTGGGCGGTGGTGGCCGACATCGTCACCTTCTACGCTGAGCGCGCCCGGGACGAGGCATCCCTGGGCACCGCCGTCAACCCCGAGTCGCTGGTGCGCCTGGGCCGGCTCGTGGGCTACCGACCCCGGCCGGCGCTGGGTGCGTCCGGTCACCTGGCCTTCACGATGGACCCGGGCTCGGTCGGCACCATCCCGGCGGGGACGTCGGCCAAGAGCGTTCCCGGGCCCGGTGAGCTGCCGCAGACGTTCGAGGTCTCCGAGACGCTGGACGCGCGCGCGGACTGGAACCAGCTGGAGGTGCGTCGAACTCGGCCGTTCCCGATCCAGGCGGGTACCCTGACCGGGTTCACCGAGCTCACGTTCGACGGCTCCTCGCTCAACCTCAAGGCCGGCGACCTGCTGGTCTTCGACCTCGGCGACATCGAGCAGCCGCGGGTGCGTGAGATCGCCTCGGTCGCGCCGGACTTCCAGGCCGACCGGACGCTGGTGCGCCTGGTCCCCGATCCCGGGACCCCGGTGGGCCTCGAGCTGGCCCTGGGCCTGGTGAAGGCGGCGGTCGCCGACGCCGGCAAGACCGCCGCCAGCGCCTTCGAGCAGGAGCTCGGCGTCGCCCTCACCGCCGCAGGCCAGGATCTGGACGAGCCGACCACCCAGATGACCGCGCTCGCGACCCTGCACCGGCTGGTCGCCGAGTCCCGGGCGTTCGCGGACGCAGGACGACTCAGCAAGGACGAGTCGCGTTGGGTGTCAGTGGTCCTCGCCTCGCTGGAGGAGGCCGTGAGCGACGCAGCCCCGCTGGTCGCGGCATCCACCCGGGCGCAGTCGCCCGAGCTCGCTTACCTCGAACGGCTGGCGATCGCCCTCACCTGCCCGTCGGACGGCGAGGCGGAGCGACGTGACCGTGCGGACACACTCAACTGCGCTCGCGCCACTCCCCTGCTCGCCACCGCCGCGGCCCTACAGGCGCTGCGCCGACCGCCGTCCCGACCGCCCAAGCTCGCCTCTGACCTCGCCCAGGCCTCCGCAGAGTCACTGGACCCGGGGTCCAGCTCGCTGGTGACACTGCTGGCCGGAGCAGATCCGCGGCTGGCGGGAACACTGGCCCAGGCCATCGGGCAGCAGGCCGTCACCGCACCGCCCCTGACCGCGCACGTGATCGCGCTGCGCACCAAGGCCGGCCCCGTACCCGACGAATTCCGCTCCGACACCCAGCTGAGCATCGACGGCACGCCGGACAACCTCGTCCCCGGCGGCTGGCTGGTCTCGCGCGAGCGCGGCACCAGCGGCGAAGGCGCAACCGACCCAGCTTCGACGCACGAGTTCGTGACCCGCATCGCGTCGGCACAACACTACGTGCGCATCGTCACCATCGCCGAAGGCACGTCGGCGCGGGTGCCCACGACCGCCGTCACCACGACCGGTCCCTTCCTCGCGACCGGCCGTGACGTCGACCTCGACGACGTCACGGTCTGGTTCGGCGACCAGCCGCTGAGCCTCTCCGACGAACCGATCCCCGACCCGGTCAGGGGCGGCGAGATCGCGCTCGCCCAGAGCTACCCCGGCCTGATGCCCGGGCGGCGGCTCGTGGTGACCGGCGAGCGCAGGGACATCCCCGGCGTGACCGGGATCGTGGCCAGCGAGCTGACGATGGTCGGTGCCGTGGAGCAGCGGATCGACCTGACCCTGCCCGGCGACGTGACGCGCCCGGTGCTGGTCCTGGCCACGCCGTTGGCCTACGAGTACGTCCGGGACACCGTGGTCATCCAGGGCAACGTGGCCGCCGCGACCCAGGGCGAGACCCGGTCGGAGGTGCTCGGCAGCGGCTCGGCCACGCAAGCAGGGCAGTCGTTCTCACTGAAACAGCCCACGGACGACACACCCCTGACGTTCCTTCCGGCCGTATCGCCCGAGGGGTTCGCCACCACCTTGACCGTGCGCGTCGACCAGGTCCGCTGGCACCCCACCGAGATCCTCGCGGACTCTGGTCCGCGGGACCACAGCTATGCCGAGGAGGCCGGATCGGGTCCGGCCGTGTCGGTGCGCTTCGGTGACGGTGTCCACGGCTCACGTCTCCCCAACGGTGTCGAGAACGTCACCGCCTCCTACCGGGTCGGCGCCGGGCGAGCTGGCAACGTCGGCCCCGGCCGGGTCCAGCAGCTCACGTCCCGGCCGCTCGGCGTTGCCGCAGTCAGCAACCCGCTGCCGATGACCGGTGGCGCGCCCGGCGACACGCCCGCCGACAACCGAGACGTCATACCCCTGCGAACGCTGGCGCTCGACCGTCTGGTGTCGGTGGCCGACTACGCCGACTTCGCGGCCGCACACGCCGGCATCGCGCAGGCCGCTGCGGCACGGCTGTATGACGGTCGTCGGGAAGTCGTGCACGTGACCATCGCGACACTGGACGACGCGGCGCTCGATCCCGGCGACCTGCTGTTCACCGCACTCGAAGGCACCCTGACGGCATACGGTGACCCCCACCTGCCGGTGCGCCTCGACATCCGCGAGGAGCTGTGGCTGGTCCTCTCGGCGGGCCTCAAGGTCGACCCGGACCACCTGTATGACGACGTGGCCACCCACGTACGGGCAAGGCTGCTCGACGTGGCCGGCTTCCGAGCCGCGCGGCTGGCGGAGCCGGTGTACCTGAGCCGGCTGGTGGCAGCCGCGCAGCAGACCCCCGGCGTCGACTACATCGACGTCGACGTGTTCGGGGCCCTGCCCTCTGTGGCCGACCCGGTGCAGCTGCTGTCCGCGGTGACCGCCCTCGCCGGGGTGGCCGACATGGTGCCCGCCCGGCGGGCGCGACGGGTCCATGAGGAGTACGTCGTCGGCCAGGACCCGACCGGCGCCGACGACACCCTCACCACGATCGCGCTGCGGCACGGCCGCACCGTCGACGAGTTGATCGCGCTCAACCCGCAGCTGCGGTCCTCGACCCTCACCCACGGACAGTCGCTCACCGTGGCCGACGGGCTGCGCCCCGCGCAGCTGGCCTGCTTCAACACCGACGTCCCGCAGACCCTCATCCTCAGGAGGATCCCGTGACCAGCCTCTTCGAGCTGTTGCCTCGCCTGCACCAGCAGCGCGACCAGGACGCCGGGCACGTGCTGCGGGCCCTGCTCGCGGTGCTGGAGGAGCAGCGGGACCTGTTGTCGGACTCTGTCGACCAGCTCTACGACGACTGGTTCATCGAGACGTGCCAGGAGTGGCTGGCGCCGTATCTCGGCGAGCTGGTCGGTTACCGGGTGCTGCACGGCTACGAGGAGGCGCTGGGATCCGGCCAGGACGACGCCGGCGCGGTGCTGCGGGCGATCGCGCCACGTCGCGACGTCGCAGACACGGTGGCCAACCGGCGGCGCAAGGGCACGCTGGCGATCCTGGAGGACCTGGCGGCGGACGTGGCCGGGCTCCCGACTCGTGCCGTCGAGCTGCGCCAACTCCTCGCTTTCGACCAACCGGTGCGGCTTTTCGGCACCGAGCCGGTTGAGCTGCGGTCTCGGCTGCGGCGCGGCCGGCTGGTCGACGTCCGAGGCGTGGATGCGCTCGACCGGGTGGACGGGCCGTTCGACGAGCTGGCACACCTCGTCGACGTCCGCCGGATCGATTCGTTCCATACCAGCGGCAGGTCCGGCATCGAGGAGGTCGCGCTGTTCGGGTGGCGGCTGGGGTCGTACTCGATCACGCGCGCGCCGGCATACTGCGAAGACCGCGACCGAAGCCGCTTCACGTTCAGCATCCTCGGCAACGACACCCCGCTCGCGGTGGCGCCGGTGCGCGAGCCGTCGCCGACCCACGTGGCCGACGAGACCAACGTGCCGGCGTTCATCCGGCGGCTCGCGTTCGAGAGCGCGCTGCTCGACTACTACGGACCGGGCAAGAGCCTGTGCCTGTTCACCGGTGAGCACCAGGACGAGCCGGTGCCTGCGTCACGGATCGTCGCGGCCGATCTGTCCGGCTGGGGCTATACCCCGGCCCGCGGGACGGTGGCGGTCGACCCTGTGCTCGGCCGGTTCGCGTTCCCACCACGCGACGCGCCCGACGAGGGGGTGTGGGCGAGCTACCGCTACGCGTTCCCTGCCGACATCGGGGGCGGAGAGTACCCCCGTGGCGTGTCGACCGGCCGGATCTATCGTTGCGGACCGGGCCAACCCGATGAGACCATCACGGCCGCGCTGGCCCGCTGGCAGAGCGACAAGACACGGTCGGCAGGGTCGCCGCCCACCCGCGAGGCGACCATCGAACTGGTCGGGTCGGGCGCGTTCACCGAACAGCTCCGGGTCGACGTCGAGCCGGGCGACCGACTGACGCTGCGGGCGGCAGCCGGCAGCCGGCCGGTGGTTCGGCTGCTCGACTGGTACGCCAACCGGCCGGACAGGTTCTCGATCATCGGCGCGCCGGACGTCGACGGAGAGCCCCGCCCGTCGGTCACCCTCGACGGCCTGATGGTCACCGGCCGCAGCCTTCGGGTGCAGGGGCCGGTCGCCACCGTCTCCCTCCGCGACTGCACCCTGGTGCCGGGCTGGTCCTTGGACTCCCACTGCGCGTGCCAGCACCCCGACGAGCCGAGCATCGAGCTGGACCGCACTCCGGCGTGTCTGCAGATCGAACGGAGCATCGTCGGGACGATCCGGTCCCTCGGGGACCCAAGGCACACCGAGCCTTCCCATGTGTTCGTCTCCGACTCGGTGCTCGACGCCTGTGACCGTGGGTCGTTCGCCGTGTGCGGGGAGAGTGATGATTACGCTGACCTCGTTGTCTCGCTGCGGCACACCACCGTGTTCGGGAGGGTGCGGGCTCACGCGGTCGACCTGGTCGAGGACAGCATCGTCACCGGGCCTATCGAGGTGGTCCGGCGGCAGGTGGGCTGCCTGCGGTTCTCCTGGGTGCACCCCGCTTCGCGCACCCCGGCGCGCTTCCACTGCGAGCCGGAGACCTCGGGCGATCCGGTGCGCGTCACGCCCCGCTTCCGCAGTGAGCGTTTCGGCACGCCTGCATACGCGCAGCTCGATCTGCGCTGTGCCTCCGAGATCGCCTCGGGCGCGGAGGACGGGTCGGAGATGGGCGCCTACCACAGCCTGTTCTGGCCGCAGCGCAGCCGAAACCTTGGCCTGCGGCTCGAGGAATACATCCCAGCCGGAACCGACGCCGGCATCGTCTACGTCACCTGACCCCGGAGGGATCCCATGCACATCGACACCTCGCGCTCCCGCTTCGATGCGGCCAAGCACTACTCCGGCGTGCTGGCGCTTCAGGGGCGAGTGCTCTTGGACCAGGACCACAATGAGCAGCTCGCCATCTGGCTGCACCAGCTGCGCACCTCGCTCGCCGACGTGATCGGCCAAGCAGGGGCGCCGCGCGACGCGGCCGGATTCGCAGTCGACCGCACCGACAAGACGGCCGACAAGCTGGCCGACCTGTCGCTGAGCGCGGGGCGCATGTACGTCGACGGGATCCTGGTCGAAAACGCTGTGGACACGACGTATTGGGGCCAGCCGGACGGCCATCTCGACCACGAGGCGGACCAGCTGCCCGACAGCGGCGCCTTCCTGGTCTACCTCCGGGTCTGGGAACGAGAAGTCACCGTCGTGGAGGATCCCGACCTGCGTGAGGTCGCCCTCGGCATCCACGGGCCGGAGACCACCGCGCGATCCAAGGTCATCTGGCAGGTCGCGGCATATCCGTTCGGCAACGACGACCCCGGCAACGATCCCGCCGCCCACTGGCGTGCCGACCCACCCTTCCCTCGACGCGGGCTGCTGAAGGCTCGCGCCCGGACCCCGGACGACGCCGAAACCGACGTGTGCTCGGTCTCGCCGGAGGCGAGGTTTCGGGGTCAGGAGAACCAGCACTATCGGGTCGAGGTGTTCCGCTCGGGACCGGCTGCCGCACCGGAGACCACCGCTCGAACCTCGCGCCGCGGGAACCGCGACGCGTCGCTGGCGGCACCGGCCCAGTTCGTCTGGTCCCGCGACAACGGCTCCTACGTCTATCCCGTCACCGCTCTGAGGGGCGCGGAGGTGGCTGTCGGAGTCCTCGGCCGTGACAGCCGGTCAGCCCTCGACGTGGGTGACCTGGTTGAGATCGTCGACGACTCGTCGGTGGCCCTCCTCGGCCGGGACATCGAGCCGTCAGTGGTGCGAACGCTGTTCGCCGTCACCGCCGTGGACACCGTGAACCTCATGGTCACACTCGATCGCGACCCGTCGGGAGAGACCGGCAACATCGGACGCGACCAGGACCTCCACCCGCAGCTGCGGCGCTGGGACGCACCGGCCGCGGAGATCACCGAAGGTGGCTGGCTCGACCTCGAGGACGGAGTCCAGGTGCAGTTCACCGGGTCGGGCAGCGATCCCACGACGTACCGCAACGGCGACTTCTGGCTGGCGCCCGCCCGGCGGACCACCGGCGACCTGATCTGGCCCCAGGGCGACGCTGGGCCGGTGGCGTTGCCGCCTTTCGGAATCGACTACCACTACGCACCGCTTGCCTTGGTCCCGGCGTCGGCGAGAGCCAAGGTCGTGGACCTGCGCGCGCTGTTCAGCCCTCTCACTGGCTGAGTCCTGCTGGCATCCCTGACACCTTCGTGGCTGTCCGTACCTCGCGGTCGCCTTCGTGACCGCCGCCAGCATGCTGGGCGGCACGCACATCCTGTATGCCGTCCAGAGGGACCAGCCCATGCATTACTGGCAGGACTGGATCCATCTGTTCGACTCTGCAGAGTCACCCCACCTCGTCACCGGCACGGCGGTCCAGCACGGCGCCATCGCCGTGGGCCTCGGCGTCGCAGCGGTCGTACTCGCTCGACGGGACCCCGCCGCATGACACCCCCGCGACTTCTCCCGATGCGGACGTTGTATGGCCTGTACGCCCACAGGATCCGTCGCCAGCTGACCGGGTGCAGCCTGCCGCAGCCTGCCGCAGCATGTCGGCGTCATCATGGACGGCATCCGGCGCTGGGCACGCCGCGCCGGCCTAACGAGCCCCAGCCTGGGGCACCGACACGGCGCAGACCACCTCGATGACCTGTTGCACTGGTGCACCACGGCCGGCATCACCCGCGTGACGGTGTTCGTCTGCTCCACCGAGAACCTCGGCGCACGCGATGCCGACGAAGTCGCCTTCTTGAGGACCCTGATGCAGGAGCTGGCCGACAAGGTCCGCGACGAGCCCACCCCGCGTTGGCGTCTCCACCTCGCCGGCCAACCCGACGCCCTGCCGGCCCAGACCGCAGCCGCGCTGAAGGCAGCGGTCTCTGCCACACGAACCTGTACGACCGGTAACCACCTCACGCTCGCCATCGGCTACGGCGGCCGCCAGGAACTCCTCGACGCCATGCGCAACCTGCTGCTGGAGCGAGCCGCCGATGGCAGCACCCTCGAGCAGGTCGCGCACAACTTCACCGCGGCCGACATCGCCGAGCACCTGTACACCGCCGGGCAACCCGAACCGGACCTGATCATCCGCACCTCCGGGGAACAACGCCTGTCCAACTTCCTGCTGTGGCAGTCGGCCTACTCCGAGCTGTACTTCTGCGACGCCTACTGGCCCGCCTTCCGGGAGGTCGACTTCCTGCGCGCCCTGCGCAGCTACGCCGGCCGACAACGGCGGTACGGGCGATGACCCGCGTCACCGCCGACCTGGCGCACGCCGGGGAGCGAACCTGCCTGGATGCGCTGTCCGTCGCGCAACGGCCGGTGATCCTCTCGCACGGAAACGCACACCGAGTATGTCGCCGCGCAACGTCAGCGACGAGATCATCCGCGGGGTCGCAGCAACCGGAGGCATCGTCGGGCTGTGTGCCTTTCCAGCGCTTGTGTCCAGCGATGCGGTGCCGACTCTCGACCAGCTGATCGATCACGCTGCGCACATCGCCGAACTAGTCGGCCCTGAGTACAACGGTTTGGGGTTTCACTTCGCTGATGAGGGCGAGAACGACTACGACTACTTCGGCTACGACGAGCGCTACTATCCTCGTCCGCCGTGGACATGGCCGGCCGGGATCTCGTGGTGGGAAGAGGCGGCCAACATCACACCCGCCCTGTCCCGGCTCGGCTTCAGCATCGACGAGATCATCGGGATCATGGGCGAGACCTTCATGCGCGCGTTCGACCTGTCCTGGGGCACTCCACCCACGCCGACGTCCACTATGTCGATGTCGTCGTGTCACGGCGGGCCCTGCCATCTTGACTGAGCTCGGACCCGTAGCCTGGCCGCACCCAGAGCGCCAACGTCGCCTCGATGCGCCCCTCCGCAGCTCGACGGCATTGACACCGAGTGACAACGGGTGGACGATTTTCTGCGTGGCGGGCGTCAGGCTCCCCGAGGGCCGAACAGGATGCAACCTTCAAAAAGAGGGCTGGCACGCGCAGCCGAACTGTCTCTCGTTCCAGTCGGTGAACCACTCGGCGACGTACAGCCGGAGGTCCACGGCCGGGGTCACACCTGTCGAGCGACGGCGGCACCACTCCCTGGGACACCACGACCCCATGAATCGGCGACGCAAGCCACGTCGTTGCCAAGCCGTGGACAAAACCACCCTGACGGGCCAGCATCCCCGACTGGTCGACACCATTTAATCGCGACCGTTCCAGGGGCAGGGTCAGGATCTGCAGAAGGAGAGAACCGCATGGATTCCATGTTACCGCTCACATCGAAGGCGCGATTCCGCATCATTGCCGCGCCCGCAGCAGTGTTCGCTCTCGCGCTGGCCGGTGCAGCCGGCACAGCGCAGACGTCCAGTGCCGCGACGCCGGAAGCGAATGCACATTGCCAGAGACCGACGGTCGCCCAGGAGTTCTTCGGCAAAGCCTTCGATCTCTACGCAAGCAAGAAGTTGCCTGTCTACCGCTACACGCTGCGTAACTGCAACGGCGTTTCCGCACGGATCCTCTCCTACGGTGGCATCGTTCAGTCCATCGACGTACCAGGCCAACACGGCCGGACGGCCGATGTCGTGCTCGGCTTCAAGACCTTGGACGATTACGTCGCCGAGGCGAGCCCTCGACCACCGGCCACCGGCGGGGTCTACTTCGGTGAGATCATCGGCCGCTACGGCAATCGCATCGCCGACGGCACCTTCACCCTCGACGGCCACACCTACACGCTGCCGATCAACAACGGCGTGAACAGCCTGCATGGTGGTTTCGTCGGCTTCGGCAACCACGTCTGGGCCTCCCAGAAGGTGCATCAGCACGGCGCGGCGGGCGTGCGGTTGGAACTGGTCAGCCCGGACGGCGACGACGGGGCAAACGTGGGTTGCGTGATCGACGGCCGCACGTGCACGGGCTTCCCCGGCAAGTTGAGCGTGACCGTCACCTATACCCTCGACAGCCACAACCGACTGAGCATTCACTACCACGCAACCGTCGCCGGCAAGCCCACCGTGCTCAACCTCACCAACCACAGCTACTTCAACCTGGCGGGAGAGAGCTCGGGCGACGTGTACGACCAGAAGGTCGCGATCAACGCCAACTCCTACACACCGACCGACGATACCCAGATCCCGACGGGGGCCATCGCACCGGTTGCGGGTACGCCCTTCGACTTCCGTAGTCCGCACACCATCGGCTCTCGAATCAACGAGAGCGATCCACAACTGATCCTCGCGCACGGCTACGACCACAACTGGGTTCTCAACGATTCCGGGCCCAAGCTGCACGGGCTCAACCGCGCCGCCCGGGCCTGGGACCCCGAAAGTGGACGGAAGCTCACCGTGTGGACCGATCAGCCGGGAGTGCAGTTCTACACGGGCAACTACCTGGACGGGACACTGGTGGGAATCAGCGGGCACACCTATCGGCAGAGCGACGGTTACACGTTTGAAACTCAGCACTTCCCCGATTCACCAAATCAGCCCAAGTTCCCCTCCACCGTGCTCAAGCCGGGTCAACAGTTCAACTCCACGACCATCTTCGAGTTCTCTCACAGCTAGGAGATCACCACCCCTGGGGTCGGTGAGAGTCACATTGAATCGGCCCCGAGTTTCGTCGAGGCTCGATTACTTGGCTCCGGCCTCGTTGAGGACCGGGATCTCAGGGTAATGGATGTGCGGCTGCCTGGCCCATGCGCCTGCTCGTACTCGGCCGAAGGGACGTGCCCGGTCTCTCCGTGCAGCCTCCTGTGGTTAAACCAGTCGACGTACTCGGCGACGGCGATCTCGACGTCGCCGACGTTCTTCCAAGCGCCCTGGGGCGCATGACGGGGTTGCGGATGCACTCGGCCTTGAACAATGAGTTCAGCGTCTCGGCCATCGCGTTGTCGTACGATTATCCGGCTAATCGGCCTCGGGTCTGGGTTTGGCCGGGTAACGCGGTCAGTCGCGAGTGAGGTGGCGAAGCTGCGCGTCGTGGTGGCGGACGGTGTCCGCGAGGGTCTGGACGGTCTGTCGGAGCGTGGCGAGTTCGTCGGTGATCGCGGTGATGGTTCCGTCGGGGGCGGCTTGGCGGTGGTGCTGGATGATGGCGCGAAGTTCGGGGTTGCGGTAGATCGTGGAGCGTGCAATCCCGGCGTGTCCGGCGACGGAGGCGATGGTGATGGGGTGGCCGTCGCGGGCGAGGTCTGTGCAGGCTCGTTCGATCTGGTTCAGCGTGGTGCTGGTCATCCGGTCTGGGTCTCCGTGTCGGCGATGAGAGCGTCGAGGCGGGCGATGAGCTTGTGGTGGCGTTCGGCCTCGTCGATCCATCCTCGCTGTTCCGCGTCGCGGGCGAGAGCGTCCGCGTCGACGCGTTGTGCGGCAAGGATCGGCAGGGAGGAGGGTTGTGACCGGTAGGACGGGCAGTGTTCGCAGATGTTCGCGTAGGTGCATGCGCCTTGCGCGGGGGTGCGCAGGCAGAACCCGCCGGCCATGCGGGACTTCAGCAGCGGGGTCTCTTTCCAGTCGTGCCCGCCGGTGATGACCGTGAGTGGCAGCTGGGTGCGCCCGGCCGAGTCTGCGGGCGTCATGGCCGCCGGGGTGTTCTGTTTCGCGAGGTCGAGGGCGCGTTCGTATTCGGTGCGGACGGTCGCGTCGAACAGGCGCCCGTAGCGGAGACTCATCTCGGCGCTGTGATGTCCGAGGAGCGCCATGAGTGCTTGCAGGGAGACGCCGGCGTTGACCAGCGCGGTCGCGTAGGTGTGTCGCAGCTGGTGGGAGGTGATGTGCCCGAGCCCGGCGACTTCGGTGGCGTGATCGAGCTCGCGGCGGACACCCTGCTGCGTGAGCCGGCGTCCGAGATAGGTGAACAGGAACTGCGCGGGTCGCCGGTAGCGGGGGTGCGGGAGCGGCCTGCCGTGAGAGCGGATCTGGATGATCCGGTCGATCACGTCGAGGGTCTCGTCATCGAGGGGGACCATGCGTTCGGTGGCGAGTTTGCCGAGTGGAACCTTCAACCAGGCCCCGTTCCCGTCGATCTGGTGAACGCAGTCCAGCTCGAGATCGAGCAGCTCCCCGATCCGCAGCCCGCAGGCGCGTTGCAGCCGAAGTCCCAGCGCGGCCAGCTCGTTGTCGGGGTGCTCAGTCAGCGCGGCTGTGAGCCGTCGGTCGGCGTCGATCGGGAGGTAGCGGGGCAGTATCTGCGGGAGCTTGGGGATGTCGTCGCGGAACAGCACCTTCCTAGCCGGTGCAGCGTCCCAGCCCCATTCGGTGATGTCGCGGAGGAACGTCGCGACCGCGACGACCCGTCGGTTGCGGTCCCCGATGCTGATCGGCGCCCCGTCCTTGTCGCTGACCGCGTCGACCAGGGAGGCGAGGAACGGTTCGACGTGACCCCGCCGATCCAGATCCCTCACCGACGTCAATGTCGGGTCAGTCTCGGTGAGGAACATTCCGAAGTGCTTCAGCCGGGTCGCCATCGCCGATACCGTCTTGCGGTCGCAGGTCGCGCGCTTGCGTTCCAGATAGCCGACCAGCTCCACCCGCAACGGTGCGGTGACCGCGGCGAGCCGCTCCTCGTAGGGGACCGGACCGCCGCTGCGAGGCGGGGAATCAAGGACGCCAAGATGAAACAGCACCATGTGCGCCATGCTGATCGCGGAGAGGTAGTGACGGTGCGAGATTCCCGTTGCCTGCTCGCGCTGCCGGCAGGCCGCGGTGAACTCCTCGAGATCGTCGCGGGTGAGCGCGGCCATCGGCTTGCCGGTCTGGATCAGCAGCCGCACCGGGACCTGGGATCCGGTCGCCA
This sequence comes from Segeticoccus rhizosphaerae, assembly GCF_005222685.1. Taxonomy (NCBI): domain Bacteria; kingdom Bacillati; phylum Actinomycetota; class Actinomycetes; order Micrococcales; family Intrasporangiaceae; genus Segeticoccus; species Segeticoccus rhizosphaerae. The sequence continues at coordinate 1,700 of NZ_SWMA01000040.1, read as the reverse complement.
ACCTGGTGCGGGCGGTGAATCCGAGCGACTCGGCTTCGTCCAGGAATCGGTTGATCTCGGCTTGCATCGGGCTGGTCTGGATCTCCCGCCAGAGCGGTGACAGCTTTCGCGCCAGCAGATAGTCATAGCCCGGCCGCAACCCCTCGTGCAGCATCAGGAACGTGATCACCGGACGCGTAGCCGAGCCTGCCGACAACCGTTCCTCAAGCGGCGACGCAGCCCAACCCTGCGGGTCCGGCCAGGTCTCGAAGAACCGTCGCGCCGCCCGCTCGTAGGACAGGTTTCCGCGGCCGGTTGCCGTCAGATGGTTCAGATACGCGGCCAGCAACGCCGCGCCCCGTAGCAAGGCGGCGGGCTCCTCAGCGGCGCTGCGTGCGGATGCGTTGGCGTGCCGCATCGAACTCTGCTTTCACGTGAGCGGGAGCGAGGTGGACGTAGCGGGCGGTGGTGTCCACGTGGGCATGACCGAGCAGCGCCTGCATCACTGCGAGATCGACCCCCGCTTCGGCGAGCACCGTCCCGAACGTGTGCCGCAACGCGTGCGGGTGCCCGCCGGACACCCCGGTCAGTCCCCGGTGGTAGCGGAACACGGTCCGCAACCCCGCCGCCGTCAGCGGGCCGCCCCGGTTCGGACCCTTGCCGACCAGGAACAGGATCTCGGTGTCAGACTCGGGGCGTTCGGCGAGGAGGTAGACGTCGATCACCGACGCGACGTCGGGGTCCAGCGGGACGCGGCGCTGTTTCGCGCCCTTGCCGGTGACGGTGACCCACCGGCCGCCGATGTCGACGTCCTTCACGTGCAGGCCGAGAACTTCCATCGACCGCAACCCGCACCACAGCATCAGCCCGGCGATCGCGCGATCCCGCCAGGTCCGCAGACTCCCCACCAGCATCGCCGCGTCCTGCGGTGACAGCGCAACCGGCAACCTTCGCGGTTCCCGCAACCGCAGCGAAGACCGCGGGACGGGACGGCGGACCGTGTGAGCGAGCATCCCCGACATCTCCCCGCTCGTCCGCCAACGCGCCTCCCTGCCCCGCGGGACCGGGTTGCGTCGGGCCGGATCCCGCAGTCCTGCATACGTGAAGAGCCCCGAGATCGCCGCGAGCCTTCGGTTGATCGTGGTCGCGGCATAGCGATCCAGCCGGCGGCCGTCCATCCCGACGACGTTCGCACCCGGCCGGCCTGGCAACGTCGCTTCACGACAGGCCCGCAGGAACCCGAGCAGATCGTCCGTCGCAACCTGCTCCAGCTCGAGATCCTGCTCGGTCAGCCAGCGGCAGAACCCGAGCAGGTCATACCCATACGACCTCACCGTGGCCGGCGAGTAGTTCCGATCCAGCAGATGCGCGAGGTACTCGTCCACCAGCCGGAACCCGGCGGCATGCTCGCCAGCGAGTACCCACTCGCCGCCACGCTGCTCGAGCCGCAGGACTTCCTTGTCCGTCATGCGACACATGTTGCACCGATGTGCCAGGCACGCGGTGAACGCAACGCGGCACGGCGCGTCGCCGCCAGGGCTCGTAGCTCGAATAGCCGGTTAAGAGGGAGTCGCCCTTCGATCCGACAGAGGCGACTGCCTCGGCCTCGGCGAGGCGCTCGGTGTAGCGCACCGCTCGATACTGGGCAGGTTCAGGGGGTCGATGCAACACCGGCCTGTGTCAGTGACGATAGCTGCTCTTGGTAGACCTCGGCAGGGGTG